>NZ_CAXAXY010000009.1:0-53861 GCF_963972885.1 uncultured Pelagibacterium sp.
AGCCGCATCCCGGCATCGTATGATCATGCATCACGTACGCTGGGACAGGGCGCCACGGGGACCTTGTTTCGGGTTCACCTGCCACTGTCGCGGACGGCGCTGACTGCGGCGGGACTTCTGGTTTTCGTCGATTGCATGAAGGAATTGCCGGCAACGCTTTTGCTGCGGCCCCTCAATTTCGAGAGCCTTGCGACGCTGCTTTATGGCGAGGCGGCACGCGGAACCTATGAAGACGCGGCGCTGGCGGCGCTGATCATCGTGGTTATCGGGATTTTGCCGGTGGTGCTTCTGGCGCGAATGGGCCGGACCGATCGGTAGGATCGGCCCGGCCCCGGAGCCTTATCGCACTCCAGCAATTCAACCTAGAGCCGTGGACTTGATTCAATCGAGGCCTCGGCTCTAATCCCTTGTTTTGTCGCGTGTCCGAACCGCAAAACCGTTTCCACTTTTGCTGGACACGCTCTATACCTTCGGTTTTGCCGGGGCCTTGCGGACAGGAGCCTTTTTGGCCGCGGCGGTCTTGACCGCACCAGCCTTGGGGGTTGCTGTCTTTGCTTTTGCGGCGGGCTTGCGCGCCGGCTTGGCGGGCATGGCGACCGCGCCGGCGCCGCCGACAACGCCCTCATCGGGCGTGCCCTGGGTCGTCGGGTTTGCCGGCTTTGCCGATTTGGCGGCGGGAGTGGCCCTGGCCGGTGCGCTGGCACCGGTCGTCATCGGTTTTCCTGCCTTATCGAACAGGTGATAGAGATCGCCCTTTGGGGCAAAGCTGATCTGGGCGCCAGACTTGTAGGGCGTCTTGCCTTCCTGGCGGATGATGATCGCGTCTTCCTCGCCAATATCGACATAGATGAAGCTGTCCGAGCCAAGGTCTTCGGAGTAGATGACCTTACCCGACCAAACACCCTTGCCGGCGGGCACGATTTCCATGTGCTCGGGACGCACGCCGACAGTGGTTGCCTTGTAGGACTCGGCATTCTTGCCGGTCAGGAAATTCATCTTCGGCGAGCCGATGAAGCCCGCGACGAAAAGCGATTGGGGATGATCGTAGAGCTCCATGGGAGTGCCCACCTGCATCACCACGCCATCCTTGAGCACCACGATGCGGTCGGCGAGCGTCATGGCCTCGACCTGGTCGTGAGTGACGTAAACCATGGTGGTGCCGGGCAGCGATTCCTTGAGCTTGGCAATCTCCATACGGGTCGCAACGCGCAGGGCGGCGTCGAGGTTGGAAAGCGGTTCGTCGAACAGGAAGACCTGCGGATTGCGAACGATGGCGCGGCCGATGGCGACGCGTTGACGCTGACCACCGGAAAGCGCCTTGGGGAGCCGTTCGAGATAGGGGCCGAGCTGGAGCATTTCGGCAGCGGCCTCGACCTTTTTCCTGATCTCGTCTTTGGGCGTGCGTGTCAGCTTGAGCGAATAGGCCATGTTGTCGAACACTGTCATATGCGGATAAAGCGCATAGGACTGGAAGACCATGGCGATGCCGCGCTTGGAGGGCGCTACGTCGTTGACGACGCGGCCACCGATTTCAAGCTGACCGGCCGAAATCGTCTCGAGCCCCGATATGGTGCGCAGCAGCGTTGACTTGCCGCAGCCCGAGGGGCCGACAAAAACGATGAACTCACCCGACTTGATGTCGAGATTGATATCCTTGAGCACTTCGACATTGCCGTAGCGCTTGTAGAGATTGGTAATCTGCAGGTCAGACATCGTTACTCCCCTGGACTGTTTTGTCCTTAATTCATACGCCCAATATAGGCCCCGAACGGACCGAAACTCAACCGATTGGCTTCCAGCTGGGCATCGGCGCCGGGCGCGCCCGCATCTTCGAGGACCAGGCCGTCCGGCACATCGACGATGATGGGCTCAGGGGCCATGTTGAAGGCGCAGAACAGTTTATCTTCGCCCACCGTGCGCGTGAACGCCAGGACCGTTTCCGGCACACCTTCGACCAGCTCGAGATCACCCTTGATCAGGACCGGATGCTCGCGCCGGAAGCGCAAAATGGCGCGGTAAAGCGAGAGGATCGAATTGGCAACATTGTCCTGCTGATCGACAGCGTAAGGCAGATGCTGGGCCGGTACGGGCAACCATGTGCGATTGGCCGTGGAGAACCCGCCATTGCGGACATGGGACTGCCAGACCATCGGTGTGCGGCAGCCGTCGCGGCCCTTGAACTCGGGCCAGAATTCGATGCCGTAGGGATCGACAAGGTCGTCATAGGCGATCTCGGCCTCGGTCAGACCGAGCTCTTCGCCCTGGTAAAGGCAGACCGAACCGCGCATGGTCATAAGCAGCAGCGCGGTCTGACGGGTCAGACGATCCTCGAACCCGTGCGGCGCCCAGCGGCTGACGTGACGGACGACGTCATGGTTGGAAAAGGCAAGGCATATCCAGCCATCCGGTGCCTTTTCCTGCGTCAGGCGCAGCGCGTCGCGGAAATGAGGGGCGGTGTATTCGCCGCCGAGATAATCGAACGTGTAGCACATGTGCAGCTTGTCATTGCCCGAAGTGTACTGGGCCATGATCTCGAGCTGATGCTGGGCATCGCCGATTTCGCCGACGGCGGTTGTGCCGGGATACTCGTTGAGCAGCGCGCGCATACGCTGAAGGAAGGCAATGTTTTCAGGACGGCTCTTGTCGTAGAGGTGTTCCTGAAGATTGTAGGGATTGACCGCGGGCGCTGTCGAGGCGTTGAACTCTTCGGGCCTGACCGGGGGATTGTTTTCAAGTCCCTGGGAATGGAAATAGAAATTGACCGTATCGAGCCGGAAGCCATCGACGCCACGTTCGAGCCAGAAACGCATTTCACCCAGCAGGGCGTCCTGAACTGCGGGGTTGTGGAAGTTCAGATCGGGCTGGGAGACAAGGAAATTGTGCAGGTAGTACTGCATGCGCCGCCCATCCCAGTGCCAGGCCGAGCCGCCAAAGATCGAGAGCCAGTTGTTGGGCGGGCTGCCATCGGGCTTGGGATCGGCCCAGACGTACCAGTCGGCCCTTTCATTGGTGCGAGACAGGCGGCTTTCGGCAAACCAGGGATGGCGGTCCGAGGAGTGCGAAATCACCTGGTCGATGATGACTTTGAGGCCCAGCGAGTGGGCCTTTTCAAGCAGCCGGTCGAAATCTTCGAGCGATCCGAAGGTGGGGTCGATATCGCGATAGTTCGAGACGTCGTAGCCGAAATCCTTCATGGGCGAGGTGAATACCGGGGAGAGCCAGATCGCATCGACCCCCAGATCGGCGACGTATTCGAGGCGCGAGGTGATGCCCACTAGATCGCCAACGCCGTCGGTGTTGTTGTCCTGGAACGATCGCGGATAGATCTGATAGATCACCGCACCGCGCCACCAGTCGCTGGCGGCAGACGAGGTGTCTTCGGGATGCACGAACTGGCGTGACTCGGTCGCAAAATAACTCATGGCCGAGCGAACTCCCCCTAAGCGTGTACGCGGCAGGGTTGCCCCCTTGCCCGCAAATATAAAACCCTGGTTTGTCGGCGCCCTCGGGCACCCGCCAAACGCCTTTATTGCTTGTATCCAAAACGTTTTGGCTTAGAATCCTTACGCTGACGGTCCGACTGGCGTCAACCGGGACTTGCATTGTCTCGCGCAATATTGTGCAAGAGGCAACAAGGCCGATGCCCACCGAGAAACAAAGGGATCGGCAGTGGTGAGGCGTGCGGGTGGAGGAGCCCTGAACAGACGATGACCACAGGCCCGAACCGGTCGCGCAAGCAGACCGGGGCGCAGAACCGAAACGTCACGATCAAGGATCTGGCGGCCGAACTCGACGTTTCGATCACCACCATATCGCGGGCGCTCAACGGCTATGCCGATGTGGGCGAAAAGACCCGCAAGAAGGTGATCGATGCGGCGCGCCGGCTTGGCTATACGCCCAACCGCAATGCGCAACGCCTCGTGACACGGCGCAGCCATTCGATCGCCTGGGTCCAGGCCGATGACGACAACAAGTTCGTCGATCCCCATTTTGTCGAGGTGATGGCGGGGGTTTTGCGCGAGGCGCGGATCGACCACTACGATATCGTGATGACCAGCGAGACGCCCGAGCGGCAATTGGCGACCTATGAGCGCTATGTGCGTGATGGGAGCGTCGACGGATTCATCGTCGACCTGCCCCGCCCCAACGATCCGCGCATCAATTTTCTGCTCGAGGCCGAGGTGCCGTTCGTGGTGCATGGGCGCGAAGAGCGGCAGGACCGGTATGGCTGGGTGGACGTCGATAATTACGGCAATTTCTATAATCTCACCAAGCTGATCCTGGCCAATGGGCACAGGCGCATCGCCTTCATCAACGGTGATGAGCGCTTCCTTTATGCGACGACGCGACGGCAGGCAGTCTATGATGCGCTGCGCGATCTCGGCCATGCGCCTGAGACCGTGATGTATCTCGAAGGCACGCACCCGATGGTGGAAGCTGGATTTCAGCTCACCGAACTGGCGCTGACCGACCCCTCGATCACGGCATTTCTCTATTCGTCGATCCTTCTGGCAACCGAGGGGCTGACGGCGGTATCACGCGCCGGGCGCGTGCCGGGGGAGGATGTCATGATCGCCTCGATGAATGACGAGTTGCAATATCTCAATCTCGCGCCGGTCGATGGTCAAATCACCTATGTACGTTCATCCCTGCGGGCCGCGGGCCGGGCGCTGGTGGCCGAAGTGATCCGGCAATGCGAACGCAAGAAGACAAGCGGCATATTGATTCCGTCCCTATTCGATCTGGGGGATGGGGTTTCGGGCGAAGCCATCGCCGGCAGCGTGCATTTTGCATAAAAAAAGGGCCGCCCTTTCGAGCGACCCTTCGTAACGATCGAATGTACCCTCAACCGCCCTTGACCGAACCGGCAAGAAGGCCGCGCACGAAGTAGCGTTGTAGCGAGAAGAACACGATCAACGGAACGATGATCGAAATGAACGCGCCGGCGGTCAGGATTTCCCAATTATCGCCACGCGATCCGAGCAGGGCCCGCAACTGTCCGGTGAGCACCAATTCGTCCGAACTTTGTCCAAGAAAGACGATGGCGACCAGAAGATCGTTCCAGACCCAGAGGAACTGGAAGATCGCAAACGATGCCAGGGCCGGAAACGAGAGCGGGAGAACCATGGTCGCGAAAATCTGGAAGTGCGAAGCACCATCCATACGCGCGCTTTCCATGATCTCGCGCGGCAGGCCCGCCATATAGTTGCGCAGCAGGTAGATGGCGAGCGGCAGACCGAAGGCGGTGTGGGCGAGCCATATCCCCAGATAGGTTTTCGAGTTGCCGCCGAACGTCGTTGCGATGCCGTTATACATCCGTAACAGCGGAATAAGCGACATCTGCAATGGCACAACGAGCAAACCGACCATCAGCGCAACCAGCAGCGTTCGACCCGGAAACCGCATCCACGCCAGCGCATAGGCAGCAAAAGCGGCGATGAGGATGGGGATGATGGTGGCTGGCACGGTTACGGTGAACGAGTTAACGAAGGCCCGCCCGATACCCGCCGAGGTCAGCACTTCGGTGTAGTTTTCCAGCGTGAACCGGGGCGGGACCGCCGAGGTGTAGAACAGCCTTACCCGGTCATGCTCGAAGGCGGTCGGCGAGGTCCAGACATAGGAGCCGTCTTCGGAGACGATGATTTCGCCGCCAACGCGCATTTGGGCCGGTGACCCCACAGAAAACTCGGTCGGGTTGTTGATCGAGGTGCCGAAGCTGACGATGGTTTCGTTGGAGCCTTCGGCCAGAACATTGCCGCGGATGACGTATTGTCCACCCTCCTCGACCTGATCCTCGGCGGTGCCGAGAACGCCGGCACTGCTGCGCTCGACAGTGGTCAGCGAGGTCCACCAGCCGGAAACGGCGAGTTGATCCTTATCCCGGACCGAGGAAATCAACAGACCGAACGTGGGCACAGTCCAGATCACGACAAGGAGCAACAGGGCAAGATGAGCCACTGCGCGTCCCGGTGTAACGCGGACCTTGCTCAGCCAGTTGCTCCTGGCCCCAGCGCTTGTCGTCTGCACGTCTGCAATCGTAGCCATCAGTGCGTCCCCTGCTCAGAACTGGCCTGGCGGATGTTCCAGATCATCACCGGCAGAACCGCAATCATGATGACCAGTGCAACGACCGATCCGTGGCCGAAATGGTTGGCGCGGAACATCTGGTCGTACATGAGGTTGGCCAGAACCTGGGTGTCCCACTGCCCGCCGGTCATGGCGAGCACGATGTCGAAAATCTTGAGCACGACGATGGTGATGGTGGTCCAGACCACGAGGATTGTGGGCAGGATCTGCGGGATCATGATATCGAAAAATATCCTGATATCGCTCGCGCCATCGATGCGTGCAGCCTCGATTGTTTCCTCGGGGATGCCGCGAAGCGCCGCCGAGAGGATCACCATGGCAAAGCCGGTCTGAATCCAGACCAGGATCACCATCAAAAAGAAGTTGTTCCAGAAGGGCAGCGTGATCCAGGCTTGAGGCTCGCCGCCGAAGGCCATGACAGCGGCGTTGAGCAAACCGATCTGCTCACCGGTGCCGCGATAGTCGTAGATGAACTTCCAGATCACCGATGCGCCGACGAAGGATATGGCCATCGGCATGAAAACGAGTGATTTGGCGATATTGCCCCACCAGAGCCGGTCGGCAAGGACCGCTACCAGCAGGCCAAACGCGGTTGCTGCCGAAGGCACCACGATCAACCAGAGCGCATTGTTGATGAGCGACTGAACGAAAGCGGGGCTGTTGAGCGCCCAGAACCAGTTGGAAGCGCCGACAAAATTGCGCCCGCCGCCATCATAGAAGGTCAGTCTTATGGTCTCGAAAACCGGATAGACCAGATAGACCGTAAGAAAGAAAAGTGCAGGAAAAAGGAAAAGCCAGGGACGTATGCGCGTGCGCAGGGTGTCACGCCGGATCGAGGCCGCACCATCGACATTGTCCGTCGACAGGGCCTTGTCGAGAAGCCAGTTGCTTCCCCAGAAATAGATGAACGCGAAACCAACGCCGACAACGATGGTTATGGCCGCATAGAGAACCTGATTGACCATTTGCTCCCCCACACTCTTTTTGTGAGTGTCTTGTTGGAAAACGCCGGAGCGGCAAACGCTCCGGCGTCAGTTTGTCAGATCAGAGATTGTTCCAGGCAGCTTCGATCTCGGAAGCCACCTCTTCAGCCGAGTCGCCTCCGACGAAATCGACCATGCCGGTCCAGAATGCACCGGCGCCGATGGCACCTGGCATCAGGTCCGAACCGTCGAACCGGAAGGTATCGGCGGCGAGCAGGATCTCACCTTGAGCGCGCAGGGTATCGTCGGCATAGGCTGCCAGATCGACACCGGTGTGCGGTGTCAGGAAGCCGGCGGTCGCCATCCAGATTTCGTGCGCTTCGGGATCCTTGAGGAAGTCCATGAAGGCGCGTGCACCCGGGGTGTCGTTGGTGATGGCAGCGAGCGTGCCGGCACCGAGGACCGGGTTGCCAAGATCTTTTTCGGCATAGCCGGGGAAGTAGAAGAAGTCGGCGTCCACACCGAGTTCGGTGCCTTCAGGGAAGAAGGCCGAGATGAAGGAAGCCTGGCGGTGCATGTAGCACTGGGGCGGAACCTGGAAGAGACCGGCAGGGCTATCGCGGAAGTCGGTCGTGCCAACTGCCTGAGCACCACCAGCAGCCCAGCCGTCGGACTTGACGAACGTGCCGAAAGTATCGATCGCCTCGACCACACGCGGGTCGTCGAACGCAATTTCGTGGGCAACCCACTGGTCATAGACGCTGGGCTCCTGGGTGCGGAGCATCAGATCTTCCACCCAGTCAGTGGCCGGCCAGCCGGTTGCTGCGTCCGATCCGATGCCAATGCACCAGGGCGTGCCGCCATCGGCCACGATCTGCTCGGAAAGTGCAAGCAGGTCTTCCATGGTCTCGGGCACTTCATAACCGGCATCGGCGAAGTTGTCGGGGACGTACCAGACCAGCGATTTCAGGTTCACGTTGTAGAAGAAGCCGTAAAGCTCTTCCTCACCGTTTTCGTTGGCGTAGGTGCCCAGATCGACCCAAGACTCGCCGGCAGCATAATTGTCGCGAATCCAGTCACCCGAACCTTCGGGGAGCGGCGTCAGGAAACCCTGGGACGCCATGGTGGCGGCGAGGCCGGGCTGCGGGAAGAAAGTGACCTCCGGCGCGGAACCGGCCTGGGCGTCAATCACGATCTGCTGTTCAAGGCTGTCGGAGCCGACATATTCAGCGTTCGCACCCGTGCGTTCGTTGAAGGCATCGACAACGGCCTCGAAGGACTCGATTTCAACACCACCGACCCAGGGGCCGAAAATGGTAAATTCTTCGCTGTTCAAATCAGGCAGGTCGACGGCCTGCGCGGCGGCAGGAGCCGCAAGGGCAAGGGAAAGCGCCAGAGCTGAAGCTCCAGCCAATAGGGTTTTGTGCATGTAGTCCTCCCATGGCACATGGAGACGTATATTATGGCGTCTGTCTGCCGAATACGACATTCCAAAACGTTTTGGCAACCAAAACGTTTTTGCCGCCCCTTTTAGCATTATGGGCTTTGTCGTGCGGCCCTTGGAGCGTTGCACAAAGCTTAAGGTTTGCCAAGCCGGTAACGCGGTGTTGCAGGGCGTTTGGCTGCCCCCATGCACCGGACCCTATCGGCCTTGCGACCCTGCCGATCCGGCATCGTAGCTGGCCCGTGCCGCGTCGATGGTAGAAACGTTTTCCGCCGCCCAATTGCTCAGTACGGTGACCGGTGCCTGCAGCGAGCGTCCCAGATCGGTCAGTTCATATTCGACACGAGGGGGAAGCGTGGCAATGACGGTGCGGCGCACGAGGCCGTCGCGCTCGAGGCCGCGCAGGGTGCGGGTCAGCATGCGCTGGGAAATATCGTCAATGGAGCGCAGCAATTGCCCGAACCGCAGAGATCCCTCCCCCAACCGCGTCACGATCAACAGACTCCATTTGTCGCCGATACGCCCGAGAACCTGACTGACCTTGAGGCACGTTTCAGTGGGATGGGTTTCTTGCATCGTCGTTACAGTCATGTGCCTTACCTTACAGAAAAGTGCCGTCTTGCGGGCAGTTCGACTTACTCTCATATACGACAGGAACAAAAAGTAACAAGAGGAACCGGCAATGCCTGACTATGGCCACGAGCTAATGTTCGGGACATTTACGACACCATCCGCCAAGGATCCCCAGCACGCCGTTGCGATTGCCCAAGTGGCCGAAGCGGCGGGGCTGGATGCCGTGACGATCCAGGACCACCCCTATAATTCGGACTTTCTGGACACCTACACGCTGCTGACCTGGATCGCGGCCAAGACCAGCCGCATCAGGGTAGCCGCCAATGTCACCAATCTTCCGCTTCGCCCGCCAGTGGTGCTGGCCAAGGCGGCCGCAAGCATCGACCTGCTTTCGGGCGGGCGGTTTGAGATGGGGCTGGGGGCCGGCGGGTTTGGCGATGCGATCAAGGCGGCAGGCGGGCGGGATCTGACCGCCGGCCAGCGCGTCGATGCGCTCGAAGAGGCAATCGGGATCATGCGGTCGATCTGGGATACCAGCCGGGCCGGGCTCAAGCATGAGGGCGAGCACTATCAGATCAATGGTCTGCGGCGCGGACCGCGTCCCGCGCACGCGATCGGGATCTGGCTTGGCGCCTACAAGCCCCGCATGCTTCGGATTACCGGAGCCAAGGCCGATGGATGGCTGCCAAGCTGGGATTATCTCAAGTCGCCCACGATGGTTGAATCGAACGCGATGATCGACGAGGCGGCGCGTGCAGCCGGACGGCAGCCTTCCGATATCAAACGGCTGCTCAACTTCGGACGTCCGGCCATTCAGTCGGCCAATGGCGGGTTCTTGCAGGGACCGGTACGCCAGTGGGTCGAGCAATTGTCCGAGCTGATCCTCGAACACGGGTTCAGCGGGTTCTTTTTCGGGGGTGACGACCCCGACCTGCTGCGGGCGATTGGCGAAGAGATCGCGCCGGAGGTCCGGAGCGTTGTGAGCAGGGCGCGGGCCGGTTCAGGTGTTGTGGCGCCGCGTCCGAGTGCGGTGCTATCCAAGCGGATGGAGGGGATCGATTATGACGGCTTGCCCCCTGCCCTTGCGGACCGCGCCATCGAGCCAGGCGATTTTCGCTATGAGGGCGTGCGGCATTCCTACATCTGGTCGGGGCGGCCGGGGCTGGTGATCAAGCCGGAAACGGCCGAAGAGGTTTCGGCGGCGGTGCTTTATGCGCGCAAGCAAGACGTGCCGCTTTCGGTGCGCAGCGGCGGGCATGGGATCAGCGGGCGTTCGACAAACAGAGGCGGGATTATCATCGATCTTGGGTCGATGAATGCCATTGAGGTGCTCGATGCGCAGAGCGGGCTGGTGCGGCTGGGCGCCGGTGCGCGCTGGAGTGAGGTTGCGGCAAAGCTCGGCGAGCATGGGCTGGCAATGAGTTCGGGCGATTATGGCGGCGTCGGGGTTGGCGGGCTCGCAACGGCGGGCGGGCTGGGTTATCTGGCGCGCAAGTTCGGGCTGACCATCGACCATGTGGTGGCCGCGGAGATTGTTTTGGCCGATGGGCGGATCGTGCGGGCGGACAAGGACAATGAGCCCGATTTATTGTGGGCCATTCGTGGCGCCGGCGGCAATTTCGGCATCGTTACGTCATTCGAGCTTGAAGCCTATCCCCTGGGCAATGTGATCCAGGCCGTTCAGGTATTCGATGGCAGCGATATGGCGGGCGTTCTCGAGCGCTGGGGCGCGCTGGTCGAGGCATCGCCGCGCGAGTTGACCAGCTTTCTCATGGCGGTGCCCGGACGGGCCGACCAGGGGCCGCTGGCCCAGGCGATCAGCGTTTATGCAGGCGAGGATGCCGATGCGGCGGCCGAGGCGATCAATGCTTTGGGCGAAGCCGGGCCGATTGTCGATCAGCGCGCTTATCTGACACCTTATGCCGGCGTTGTGGCCCATCCGGGCGGTGAGCATCGCGGGGGGAGCGCTGTGATCCGGTCGGGGCTGGTTGACCACATCACGCCCGAAGTCGCGGCGCGGGCGAACGGGCTGCTGGCCTCGGGGGCGGCCAATCTGTTGCAGATCAGATCGGTGGGCGGAGCCGTCAACGATGTTGCGGCTGACGCCATGGCCTATCCGCACCGGACGCAGAATTTTTCGCTGACTGCCGCCGGCAGTCGCGGGCGGGCGGAACTGCTCGATGGGCAATGGGGCGACCTTCGGCCACTGCTCAAGGGCATGTATCTCAATTTCGAGACCGACACACATCCAGACAGGCTGGTCGAGGCGTTTCCCGAGCCCACATTGTCACGATTGCGGGCGCTGAAACGGCGCTATGACCCTGACAATGTGTTCAATCTGAACTTTGCAATTGAACCCCAGGAGAGCATTCGCGCCGCCTCATGAGGGTCAGGCGACGCGGGAGCGGTTGGCTCCCGTGAGAAGAGACTGGAAGGCACGGTAGGACGATTTGGGCGTGCGTTTCTGAGTCTTGTAGTCGACGTGAACCAGCCCGAAGCGCTTGTCATAACCTTCGGCCCATTCGTAATTGTCGAGCAGGGACCAGCCGAAATAGCCCCGCACGTCAGCGCCGCGTCTTTGCGCGGCGAGGACGGCGCCCAGATGGCCGTCGTAATAAGCGATGCGACGCGGATCGTCGGTGCCCTCGATCTCGGCCATGCCGTTTTCAGTCACATAAAGCGGGATGTCGGTATAATCGGCGGCGATGCGGGTGAGGATTTCCTCGAGGCCCTCGGGGAAGATTTCCCAGCCGATGGCCGTCTTTTCGAGGGGGCCATCAACCTTGCGCAGCGGGAAGGCGCCGCGTTCGGGAGCGTGCTCGTAAAGGCCGCGGGTGTAGTAATTGACGCCGAACCAATCGAGAGGCGTTGAAACCACCGCCATATCGTCGGCGAAATCATCGGGCATGTGGGGCGCGAAATGAGCGAGGACGTCGGCGGGGTATTTGCCCTTGAACAATCCGTCGAGATACCAGCGGTTGAAGATGCCGTCCCAAAGGCGCGCGGCGCCCATATCCTCGGGCTTGCCGGTGGCGCCCTGGGCGACTTCGAAATTGCAAACGATACCGAGGTTCTTGCCGCCTTCGGCGCGCATGGCGTTGATGGCCATGCCGTGGGCCAAGAGCACATGATGAGAGGCACGGGCCGCGGCGCGGATGTCGCGATAGCCCGGTGCGTGGGCGCCGAGCATGTGGGACAGGAAGGCGACGCACCATGGCTCGTTAATGGTGGCCGTTGTTTCGAGCCGGTCGCCGAAATTTTTCTGGATCAACACGGCGTATTCGGCGAACCAGTTGGCGATATCGCGATTGAGCCAGCCGCCCCTGTCCTGCAGCGCACTAGGCAGATCCCAATGGTAGAGCGTTGCGAAGGGTTTAAGGCCCCGCTCGAGCATGCCGTCAATGAGCCGGTCGTAAAAATCGATACCCTTTTGATTGACCGCGCCTATGCCCTCGGGGATCAGGCGGGGCCAGGCGAAGGAAAAGCGATAAGCGTCGAACCCGCCATTGGCCAGCAGGTCGAGGTCTTCGGGCCAGCGATTGTAATGATCGCAGGCGATCTTGCCGGTTTCGCTGTTGTGAACATTGCCGGGCGTGGCTGAAAACGTATCCCAGATGGAAGACCCGCGGCCATCGGTCTGGCCGCCCTCGATCTGATAGGCAGCCGTGGCCGCGCCAAACAGGAAATTCTCGCCGAAATCGGCGCGTTTATGGCTGAACATTGTCGGCTCTCCGCCCAGAGTGCGATTTTTGTAATCGGTTACATTATGGTTATCAGCGTTTTTCGCCCTTGTCATCATCGAGAACCGAGACAATCGATGTCAGCCTATTTTTGCTCTCGATAAAGTCGCGGCAAGCCGCTCGGCAATGGCGAGGAACGCCTGCGCGTCGGGACCGTCTCCAGAGGACACGGCGGGTTTTCCGGCATCGGCGCCCTCGCGGATCGACATGACCAGGGGGATTTCACCGAGGAACGGGATGCCCATGTCCCCTGCTGCGGCTTTTGCACCGCCATGGCCGAAAATGTCGTAGCGGTTGCCGGTATCGGGCGCGATGAAATAGCTCATGTTTTCGACAATGCCGAGCACGGGGACGTTTGTCCTGGCGAGCATGTCGATGGCCTTTTTCGCATCGATCAGCGCCAGATCCTGTGGCGTTGAAATGATCACCGCGCCGGCCAGTTCGACCTGTTGAACAAGTGAAATCTGGATGTCGCCGGTTCCGGGAGGCAGATCGACGACGAGAACGTCGAGCTGGCCCCAATCGGTCTCACGCAGCAATTGGCGGAGCGCCGACGTTGCCATGGGACCGCGCCAGACTACCGCTTGCGTACCGGTGAGCATGGGACCGATGGACATGGCTTTGAGGCCATAAACTTCAAACGGCTTGAAAATGCCGTCGTCGCGGACAGCGGGCTTGCCTTCGATACCGAGCAATTTTGGCAGGGACGGACCGTAAAGATCGGCGTCGAGAATACCCACCTTGAGGCCCTGCCGGACAAGGCCCAGAGCGATATTGACCGCACATGTGGACTTACCGACACCGCCCTTGCCCGAGCCAACGGCAACGATGTGTTTGATGCCGGGAACGGCGGATTTGGGGGGCGGGCCGGGGCGCGGTGCAGCGCCTTTTGGCGCGGCCTGGGCCGGAGCCTTGTCGCCGGTTAGCGAGACCATGACCTTGCGGCCCTCGGCAGCCTGGTGGGCGGCCTGTTCGGCTGCCGTGCGAGCCGGGGCAAAGGCCGTTTCCATGCCCGGCGACACGGAGATGGCAAACGCCACTGCGCCCTTGGTAACGATGATGTCGGACAGACCGGGGAATTCGGCAAGCGAAGACCCGCCGGGCACTTCTATGGTGCCCAGCGCGTCCTGGATTTTCTTGCGGACATCATCCTCGGTCAAGTCGGGCTCAAATGATCGACTGGCCCGTGGACTTCCAATCCTTGACGAAAGCGTCGAGGCCCTTGTCGGTCAAGGGATGATCGGCAAGCTTTTTGAGCACGCCCGGCGGAATGGTCGCCACATCGGAACCGGCCAGAGCGGCGTCGGAAACGTGGTTGGGCGAGCGGATCGAGGCGGCCAGGATCTGGGTGTCGAAACCGTAATTGTCGTAGATCACCCGGATATCGGCGATGAGCTGCATGCCATCGAGATTGATGTCATCGAGACGGCCCAGGAACGGCGAGATGTAGGTGGCGCCGACCTTGGCGGCCAGCAGGGCCTGATTGGCCGAAAAGCACAGCGTGACGTTGGTCTTGATGCCGCGGTCGGACAGAGTCTTGCAGGCCTTCAGTCCGGCCAGAGTGAGCGGAACCTTGATGACGACGTTGTCGGCGATCTTGCTCAGCACATCAGCCTCGGCCATCATGCCGTCATAGTCCGTGGCGGCAACTTCTGCGGAAACCGGCAGGCCCGGCAACAGATCGCAGATTTCCTTGACCACTTCCTTGAAATCGCGGCCCGACTTGGCCACCAGCGACGGGTTGGTGGTGACGCCGTCGAGCAGGCCTGCATCATGCAGTTCCCGGATTTCGCTTATGTCGGCGGTGTCGACGAAAAACTTCATTTTCTCCCCCTTGGGATAATACTTTGGTCTAATGACCAAGGTGTAGCATGGAATGGCTGTGCCGCAATAATGGCGTCAGGTTTTATCGGGTTGCGCCAACGATGGCATCGGCCAAGCGCTGGATGCGTTCGTCAGCCAGGCCGGCGATGTTTATGCGGCTGTCATCCAACATATAGACAGCATTTTCGGCTTTTAAATGGTCGACGGTCTCAACTTTGAGCCCCAAAAGCGAAAACATGCCACGATGCTCGGCAACGAAATCGAAGTCCGAGCTGTTGGAGCGCGACCGGATCGCATCGGCCAGTGCCTGGCGGTTGGCGACCATGCGGTTGCGCATGGCCTCAAGCTCGGCCTTCCACTCGGCCCGCAATTCCGCATCGTCGAGAATGATACGCACGATCTCCGCGCCGTGATCGGGCGGCTGGGAATAGGCGCCGCGAATGACGTTGAGCATCTGTGAATTGGCAATGTCGGCCTGAGCCGCGTCCTTGCCCACCACGATGGCGCAGCCGACACGCTCGCGATAGATGCCGAAATTTTTCGAGCAGCTCGTCGCGCAGACAAATTCGTCGATTTCAGCCGCCAACGCGCGCAGACCGTACGCGTCTTCGTCCAATCCGTCGCCGAACCCCTGATAGGCCATGTCGACGAGCGGGAAGGCTCCGGTACGCTTGAGAGATGCAATGACCCTGTGCCACTGGTCGTGGTCGAGATTGGCGCCCGTGGGATTGTGGCAGCAGCCATGGAGCAGGACGATATCGTTCTTACCCAGGCTATCGAGTTTGGAGAGCATATCGGCGAACCGGACCTTGCCGGTTTCCGGGTCGAAATAGGGGTAGGCCTCGACCTTAAAGCCAGCCTGTTCGGCCATGGGCTTGTGGTTGGGCCATGAGGGATCGGAAATCCAAACGGTCGCGTCGGGGTTGGCGCGCTTCAAAAGCGTCAGCAGCACCCAAAGGGCACCGGTGCCGCCCGGCGCCTGTGCGGCGCGAACACGGTCGTCGGGTACCGCGCCATCGAGCGCGAGATTGACCATGGCCCTGGCAAAACCCTTGTTGCCGGCCACCCCGATATAGGACTTGGTTTTCGAGGTGGAAACGATCCGCTGCTCGGCTTTTCTGACGGCGCTCATGATGGGCGTGTTGCCCTCGTCGTCCTTATAGACGCCGATGCCGAGGTCGATCTTGCCGGGCCGGTCGTCGGCGGCAATTTCGGCCATCAGTGCAAAAATCTTGTCCTGGGGTGCCTTGGAAAGGGTCTCGAACATTCTCGCTCTCGAGCTTGGATAGGGAAACGGCGCGCGGCCTTTATAGTTTCCCCCGGCGCTAATGCAATGGCCGGGGGTAACCAAGTGGGGGAATGGTTTTGCGAAATATGACCAGGGCCGGGATTGGCATTCGGTCAGAGCGGGGGAGAGGACGGAACCGTTACAAAGACATCGTAACGCGTGGTCTTGCCCGCTATCTGATGGCTGGGCTTGCGCAGACCCTCTATCGATGCGGCGCGTTGGGGCCATTTGAGGACGACGCGATGTGTTGCGGCAGCAAGCGCTGCTTCCATAAGTTCGCGCGCATCGGGATCGGCGCCGACAACATCGCGAAGATCGCGCATCTGCTTTTTGACCAGCGCTGATTTGTTACGCTCGGGGTGCATGGGATCGACCAACACAACTTCGGGCGCAAGCGTTTGCAGAAGGTCGCGGGAATCGCCGTGGAGCAGCGTCATGCGCGCAATGATGACGGCGAGGTCTTCGCTGTGGTCGCGGGCGGCGTTCATGGCGCGATCGAGGGCGGCGTGGACCTGAGGGTTGCGCTCAATGAGGGTGACCTGGGCACCAAGCGAAGCGAGGAAAAACGCGTCGCGCCCCATGCCGGCGGTCGCGTCCACGATGGTTGGCAGCGCCCCTTTTGCCATGCCGCAGGCCCGCGGCAGGGGTTGCCCCCTGCCCTCGCCACTGCGCAGACGGAAACCGACGGCGCCGCCGACAAAGTCGATCACTATTGGCGATGAGGCAGGATCAACGTCTGGCATCTCGAGGTCCAATTCTGTAAAGGGGGGATAGCCTCCTGCCCGGCCAGAGACAAGAGACGTTGACGCCGCGTGCCGCGGCGCAGACAGTAGACGCTTCACATATCGCCTCCAGGTTTTCCCATGCCCATCATCAATCGTGTTGCCGAGTTCCACGCCGATATTGCCGCGTGGCGCCAGCACATCCATGCCAATCCCGAGCTTCTCTACGATGTCCATGAGACGGCCGCTTTCGTGGTCGAGCAACTCAAGAGCTTTGGCGTCGATGAGGTGGTGACGGGAATCGGGCGGACCGGGGTGGTCGGCGTTATTCGCGGCAAGGGCGATTCGGATCGCGTCGTGGGGTTGCGGGCCGATATGGACGCCCTGCCGATCACCGAGCGGACCGGCAAGCCCTATGCTTCGGGCAACAGCGGCAAGATGCATGCCTGCGGCCATGACGGGCACACGGCCATGTTGCTGGGCGCGGCGCGGTATCTTGCCGAAACGCGCAATTTCGATGGCACCGTCATCGTCATCTTCCAACCGGCCGAAGAAGGCGGCGGCGGTGGGCGCGTCATGGTGGAAGACGGGCTGATGGAGCGTTTCGGCATTTCCCAGGTCTTCGGCATGCACAATATGCCGGGCATTCCGCTGGGCGAATTTGCCATACGGACCGGCGGGATCATGGCGGGAACCGACCAGTTCGCGATCGATGTCGAAGGCCATGGCGGGCACGCGGCCATGCCGCACCTGGCCGTCGATCCGGTGATCGTTTCCGCTCACATCATTTCGGGACTGCAGACGCTGGTGTCGCGCTCGATCGATCCGATCCGCTCAGCGGTTCTTTCGGTGACGACCGTCAACGCGGGCACGGCCTACAACGTCATTCCGCGCACCGCGCGGCTGACCGGCACCGTCCGGACGCTGGACGAGGATGTGCGCACGCAGATGGAAGAAGGCATCAAACGGCTGGCACCCCAGCTTGCGCAGGCGTTCGGTGCGAACGCGACGGTGACCTGGATGCAGGGGTATCCGGTTACGGTCAATGCGCCCGAGCAGACGGATTTCGCCGCCGAAGTGGCCCGGGAAATCGTCGGGGAAGATCGGGTGAACGATGCCGTCGATCCGACCATGGGGGGCGAGGATTTCGCCTATATGCTCAATGCGCGGCCGGGGTCCTATATCTTTCTCGGCAATGGCGACAGCGCGGATTTGCACACCGACACCTATGATTTCAACGATGAAGCCATTGATCTGGGCGTGAGCTATTGGGTGCGGCTGGCGGAGAGGGCGCTGGCGGCGCGGCAGTAGGAGCGCGCCGATGCACTGGGCGCTGCGAACCGGTCTTACCCTCATCATAGCCGCCATCGGCTCTTTTGCGATCAGTACGCTGGGAATTCCGGGCGGAATGCTGATGGGTGGGGCGCTGACGGTTTCCGTTGCCGCCCTGTCGGGCTTTCCGGCAACCATGCCCAACGGCCTGCGCAATGTGCTTTTCGTATGCGTCGGGCTGTCGATGGGGGCCAATGTGGCGCCCGACACGCTGCAACTGATCGGCCAATGGCCGATAACGCTCGGGGCGCTGGCGCTCGAACTGGTGTTTATCGTTCTGGTGTGCGGGATCGTATTGCGCAGGCTGTTCAAGTTCGACACGGGAACCGCCTATCTTTCCTCGTTTCCCGGCCATCTGTCTTTCATCATGGCGCTGGCTTCGACGGGTGTCGGCAACCCAAGGCAGATCGTTATCATCCAGGTGCAAAGGGTGATGTTCTTGACCCTTTTCGCGCCGATCGGAGCGCTGTTCCTGCCGATTGGCCACTACTCGGGCGCGAGCACCGAGCTGATCGACATGACGACGCTGGCCATGGTTGCAGCGGGGTGCGCGTTCGTGGGCTGGGTGTTCACGCGCCTCAAGATGCCTGCGGGCTATGTGCTGGGGTCGATGGCCTGTGCGACGGCCATGAAGCTGACCGGCTTTTTCGACGGCGCACTGCCGCCGATTCTTGTCGATTTGACGTTTGTGGGCATGGGCGCCTTGATCGGGTCGCGCTTTGCGGGGATGACCCGTGCCGAATTCATGCAGGCCGCGTTCGGCGGCACGGTGTCCACGGCGATCACCGTGGCAATAACGACCGCGTTCGCGCTTGGCGTCAGTTTTTTCGTTTCCATGCCCATCGGCCAAATCTGGCTCGGGCTGTCACCGGGAGGGCTGGAATCGATGGGCGCGCTGGGCATCGCGCTCGGGTATGACACGGCATTCATTGCCGCCCATCACGTGGCCCGGCTGCTGATGCTGACCATTGCGATTCCGCTGGTGGTCGTGCTGGTCAAAGGGCGAGAGACGTCGGCCCTTCGACCATAGGCATTCGGGCGTTCGGCCGCCTCCCCTTCAGGCTTTGGACAGAGTCAGCGAGATAGCGGCCGGATCGAAACCGGCCCCGCATTCGACAAAGGCGAAACCATTGCCCTCAAGCTTGAGCGTCTTTCCCTCGAACGTGGCACCGTTCGAGAGGCCGGCCATGGTGGCCAGATTGGGCAGTCCCTTGATCGACAGCGTGTGTGGCAGGGCCGAAAGATTGAAGACGCAGACCAGTGCATCCTGGCCGCTCTGTCGCGAAAAGCCGAGGATGGGGTCCTTGACGTCGTAAAAGGTGATCTCGCCGTCGATGAGCGCGGGGTTGTCCTTACGGTATTTCAGAATGGCGCGGTAATAGTGCAGCAGCGACGCCGGGTCGGCTTCGAGCGCGGCAACGTTGCGCTTGAAATGCGGGGCCTTGACCGGCAGCCAGGGTTTGACTTCGGAAAACCCGGCATTGGGTTCGTCGGTCCACGGCATGGGGGTCCGGCAGCCGTCACGGCCCTTGTTGTCCGGCCAGAAGCGCAGGCCCGGCGGATCGGTCAGCTCGGAATATTCCAGTTCGGCCTCGGGCAGCCCGAGTTCTTCGCCCTGATAGATACAGACCGAGCCCTTGAGCGACAGCAAAAGGGCGGCAGACAACCGCCCGAGTGAACCGGGGGTGACCGCATGGGCTTCCCAGCGGCTGATGTGCCGGTTCACGTCGTGGTTGGAAAAACTCCAGCACGGCCAGCCGTCAGGCGCGCCCTTGAAGAATTTTTCGACCCGTGAGCGGAAATGGCGCGGCGTGAACGTTGGGCCGAGCATGTCGAACGAGTAGCACATGTGCAAAAGGTCGTCGCCGGCGGTATAGGCCGCCATGATCTCGATAGCCCGGTGAGCCTCGCCCACCTCCCCGACCGTCGTCGTGCCGGGGAATTCGTCGAGCAAGGCCCGAACGCGCTTGAGAAAGCCTATATTTTCCGGCCGATTCTTGGAGAATTTATGGAACTGCATGCCGTAGGGATCGGCTTCGAGCGGGGTTTCCTTTTCCCGGGGCGCAGGCGGGTTGGACCGCAGTTTCCTGTCGTGGAAATAGTAGTTCACCGTGTCGAAGCGGAAGCCGTCGACACCGCGCTCGAGCCAGAAGCGCATGGCGGCGAGCACCGCGTCCTGCACGTCGGGGTTGTGGAAATTGAGGTCGGGCTGGGCGATGAGGAAATTGTGCAGGTAGTACTGCTTGCGCGTGCCGTTCCATTCCCAGGCTGGTCCACCGAACACCGAGGGCCAGTTGTTGGGCGGGGTGCCGTCTTCATCGGGATCGACCCAGACGTACCAGTCCGAGCGCGGATTGGTGCGCGAGGATTTGGATTCGATGAACCATGGATGCTTGTCTGAAGTGTGGCTCATCACCTGATCGATCACCACCTTGAGGCCAAGTTCATGGGCCTTTTCGATCAGCGCGTCGAAATCGGCCAGAGAGCCGAAAAGCGGATCGATGTCGGTGTAGTTGGAAACGTCGTAACCCATATCGGCCATGGGCGATGTGAAGATCGGGGACAGCCAGATCGCATCCACGCCGAGCGAAGCGACATGCTCGAGCCTGTCGAGAATACCGCGAAGATCGCCGACCCCATCGCCATTACTGTCCTGAAAGGAGCGCGGGTAAATCTGGTAGATCACCCCGCCGCGCCACCACTCGCTCATATGATATTCTCCGTATCAATCGTTAAGGCCGTCGGTTTCCGGCAACGGGCGACGTCCTTGAAAAGTTGCACCGCGCGGCGGTGCACAAACAAGGAGAGTTTAAGCATGCCTCATATTCTCAGAGCGGCGGACCGTCCCGAGGGGGCGACCAGAACGATCAAGTTCGAGGGTGGCGATTATGGAACCGACATTTCGTTTTTTGCAGTGGTCGCGGAACCGGGCAAGCGGGTGGGACTGCATATTCACCCCTATTCCGAGACCTGGATGGTGCAGGAAGGCACCGTGCGCTTTGCTGCGGGAAACCAGGCCGTTGAGGCCGGACCCGGCGACATCATGGTGGTCGAACCCGAGACACCGCACGGGTTCGAAAATATCGGCGATAGTGTGCTCAAGATGATGTGCATCCACGATGGAGCACGCATCACCCAGACTTTTCTCGATCCGGACGATGCCTGACCGGACCAGTTCAAGCGTGGTCAGGTCTGGTCGTCGAGACCGGCATCGGGGGCATTCTTGCGGATGGCTTCAATGGCACTCTGGGCCGAGGCCTTTGCCTTGTATCCCTCGGATGCAAACATGACCTCCCCATTGGACGCACGAAAGCGGAACCTGAATTCCCCACCCTTGTCCTTGTAAACTTCGAACTTGTACATCTTGTGCTCCCTCGATGGCTGGCGGCGCGACATATAAAGACTTCGCCGCGTCTTTTGCCTACCAGCCTACAATTGCCCAAAACAATTGGACAGGCAAGACGTGGGGACATCTGCCCCTACCCTCTATTATTGCCGCTTCTCACGGGAGCGCTGGACGACGCAAAATAAATATGCACCAATGGGATATGCGTCGGGAAGGCGCACACTGTCATCGCACAAAGAAGGCGTATGAGCGAAGCAAAGTATTTTGACGAAATGCTCAATGCGGATGGCTCGATCCGCGAACCTTACCGCATTTTGGGTGAGTGGCTGGACGGCCAACCCAAACAAGCGCTCAAGCAATTATCGCAAGATGCGGAGACCATTTTCCGCCGGCTGGGCATTACTTTTGCGGTTTATGGTTCAAACGAGTCGACCGAGCGGCTGATCCCGTTCGATGTGATTCCCAGGGTGATTGCAGCGCAGGAATGGCGCCGGCTGGAAAAGGGAATCGAGCAGCGCGTAAAGGCGCTGAACATGTTCCTGTGGGACCTCTATCACAACCAGGACATCATCCGGGCCGGGCGTGTTCCCGAAAAGCTGAT
The DNA here is from genome assembly GCF_963972885.1 of uncultured Pelagibacterium sp. Taxonomy (NCBI): domain Bacteria; kingdom Pseudomonadati; phylum Pseudomonadota; class Alphaproteobacteria; order Hyphomicrobiales; family Devosiaceae; genus Pelagibacterium; species uncultured Pelagibacterium sp. Next base: position 21,881 of record NZ_CAXAXY010000009.1, read on the forward strand.
CATCCAGAATGAGGCCTTCTGCCCGCAGATGATGGGCCTCAACCCGCCCAAGGGGATCTATTCCCATATCATCGGCGTCGACATCGTGCGGACCGGACCTGACGATTTTTATGTGCTCGAGGACAATCTGCGCACGCCTTCGGGGGTCTCCTACATGCTGGAAGACCGCGAGGCGATGATGCATCTGGTCCCCGATCTCTTCCATAAGCTCAAGGTCGCGCCGGTCGAGACCTATCCGGAAAACCTTCGCCGCACCATGGAAAGCGTTGCTCCGGACAATTGTTCGGGCAATCCCAACCTCGTGGTCCTGACGCCGGGAATCTACAATTCTGCCTATTTCGAACATTCGTTCCTGGCCGACCAGATGGGCGCCACCCTGTGCGAAGGGCAGGACCTGTTTGTCGACGGAGGCAAGGTCTATATGCGGACCACACTCGGACCGCAGCGGGTCGATGTGATCTACCGGCGTATCGATGACGATTATGTCGACCCCCTGACTTTCAGGGCCGATTCCATGCTCGGCGTGCCGGGGCTGTTCGATGCTTATAGAGCCGGCAATGTAACGCTGATCAATGCTCCGGGCACAGGCATTGCCGACGACAAGGCGGTCTATACCTACGTCCCCCAGATCATCGAATTCTATCTTGGCGAAAAGCCGATCCTCAAGAATGTGCCCACCTACAACTGCACCAATGATGGCGAGCGGGCCTATGTGCTTGAGAATCTCGAGCATCTGGTGGTCAAGGAAGTGCATGGCTCGGGCGGATACGGCATGCTTGTCGGCCCGGCATCGACGAAAAAGCAGCGGGCCGAATTTTCCGAAAAGATCAAGGCGCGGCCGGACAATTACATCGTCCAGCCAACCCTGGCGCTTTCGACCTGCCCAACCTTTGTGAGCAAGGGCATTGCGCCCCGTCATGTCGATCTGCGCCCTTACGTGCTGGTGGGCGACAAGATCAGGATTACGCCCGGCGGGCTGACGCGCGTTGCTCTCAAGCAAGGGTCTCTGGTGGTCAACTCCTCGCAGGGGGGTGGCACCAAGGACACCTGGGTGCTCGAAGAATGATGCTGGGCCGTTCTGCTGCAAATCTGTTCTGGATGTCACGCTATGTGGAGCGGGCCGAAAACATGGCCCGGCTGCTTGAAGTCGGCTACCGCATGAGTCTGACCGAACGGAGTGAAGACGGCTCGAGCGAATATCTGCTCTCCATGCTTCAGGCCGCAGAGGCCGAAGAGGCCTTCAAGGAAAAGCACGAGACCGTCGATATAGCCAGCGTCGCCCATTTCATGCTGTTTGATACCGACAATCCCTCGTCGGTGAAATCGTGCCTGTTCAACGCGCGAACCAACGCCAAGTCGGTGCGCACCGAAATCACCACCGACATGTGGGAGAGCCTTAACGGCACCTGGCTGGAATTTTCGCAGGTCCAGCCTCGCTATGTGCTGGGCAACAAGCTTCCCAGTTTCCTGCAATCGGTCAAGCAGGGCTCAAACCAGTTTCGGGGCGCCCTTCTGGGCACCCTGATGCGCACCGACGGGTTTGCCTTTGCGCAGACGGGCGGTTTTATCGAGCGGGCCGACAACACGGCGCGGATTCTGGACGTCAAATATTACGTTCTGTTGCCGCGCTCTTCGATGGTGGGTGGCGACGTTGATATCCAGCAATGGACGATGATCCTGCGCGCGGCTTCGGCCCATCGCGCTTATCGCCATATCTATCACGACCGCTACAAGGCCTGGAATATTTCCGATTTCCTGATTTTCCGGAAGGAGATGCCCCGGTCCCTTGCCTTTTGCTGCACCTCGGTGACGGCAATGCTGGGCATGCTCGAGCAGATTTACGGGGAGCCGTCGGGCTGTCACGACGAGGCGATCAAGATGGCGCAGTTCCTGACAGCGGGGGACATGAGCAAGGTTTTCGACCAGGGGTTGCACGAATATCTGACCGGCTTCATGGCGGCCAACAACCAGCTCACCAACGCGATTTCGGAGAGTTATAATTTCTACTGAGACGAGCGGACCCATGCGCATATCGATACGCCACGAATTTCGCTTTGCGACCAGCGAGGCTCTGCCGCACGCCGTTCAACATCTGCTTTTGACGCCCATCGAGACCGCCTCGCAATCGGTTGTCGAGTGGTCCATCAAAATGGACGGGATCGACGCATCCGCCAGCTTTACCGATGCGTTCGGCAACACTGCCCATCTTGTCAGCCAGCATCGCCCCGAAAAGGACCTCTTCATCTCGGTTTCCGGTGTTGTGGAGACCAGCGACACCCATGGGGTGATCGGGCGGGTGGCCGGAGGCCCGAATTTGGCGCTGTTCAAGCGCTTCACGGCCCAGACACGACCCAATGGCAATTTGGTCAACCGGATGAAAGCGCATGCCAAGGCCGGCATGAGCCGGGTCGAACTGTTGCACTGGCTGATGAACCGGTTGCATGAAGCCCGCGAGACGGCGCCTGAGGACGATGAGGATGCGCCCGAGATCGTGGCCGAAGACCATGCGCATGTGTTCGTTGCCGCCGCACGCGGCATGGACATTCCCGCGCGGTTCGTGACCGGCTATGTTTTGGGCGAAGATGACGAGCCGGCGCGGCTGCACGCCTGGGCCGAAGCCTGGGATGACGGGCTGGGCTGGATCGGGTTCGACCCTTCGGTCGATTTGTGCCCGACCGCTGGATATGTGCGGATTGCCTGCGGGCTCGATGCGGAAACGACGGCGCCAGTCAGGCTGGCACCGGAGCTGGAGCGGCAGGCCGAGGATACGATCCGGGTGGCCCAGGTCATGATGAACCAGCAGCAGCAACAGCAGTCAGGCGCCCAGGAGCAATAGCCAGCCGGTGATTGTGAAGACCGAAAGGACGGTCGAGAGCAGGATCGTATTGGCGGCAACGTCCATGGCGCGATTGTAATAGGTCGCGAAGATATAGACGTTGATGCCGGCGGGCATGGCGGCGAGCAGAACCCCATAGCGGGCGATGTGCGGGTCAACACCGAGGATCGGCACCATGACGATCCACGCGATGGCCGGGTGAACCACCAGCTGCATCGAGGTGGTCATCAAGGCCTGGGTCCATGTTTCCCCGAGCTTATATTCATTGAGGGCGCCGCCGAGACCGAACAGGGCGACCGGCATGACCGTTCCGGCCAGCAAAAGCGTGACGTCATCGGCGACCCCGGACAATTGGAGCCCGAAAAGATTGGCCAGAAGCCCCAGCGCAATGCCGATCAAAATGGGGTTGGCCAATGACTTCCTGAGGCCCTGGAACAGTGCCGTGGAAACCTTGCCGCCGTCGCGGCGCGCCAGTTCCATGACGAACATGCCAATGGTCATCAGCATCGGCGCATGCAGCCCGATGATGGAATAGACGATCGGCATCGCCTCCTCGCCATAGGCACGCTGCATGATCGGAATGCCGACCAGAACGGTGTTGGTAAACATCGCCGAAAACCCAACGGCAACCGCTTCGCCGGGTCGGCGCCTGAACACTCTGGCCGCGCCGATAGCGCCCAGCGCGAGTACCGATATCGCCCCAATATAGAAGGGCCCGATGATCGCGGGATTGAACGCCGTGGAAAAATCGACGTCGATCATCGCCCTGAATAACAGACAAGGTGTGGCGAAATTGTTGACATAGGCGATGAGCCCGCCAACGCCGGCGCGCGGATAGAATTTAACCCTCACGGCGAGGTATCCGAGCCCGATCAGGATGAAGACCGGGGCGATGACGTTAAGAACGGAAAGCATGCGGAAGGCTTTGGCAAGGCTGGACAAAACTAAAAGACATGGAATGGTCCGGCGCGTCAATCTTTACGCCGTGGGCGGTTTAAGGCACGGTCTGGGCAATCGATGATGGGAGGAGACGCGATGGGGAGTCATATTCTGGCCATCGATCAGGGCACGACGTCCAGCCGGGCGCTGGTTTTCGACGCGGCCATGAACGTTGTCGGTCAGGGCCAAAAAGAGTTCGCACAGCATTTTCCCCAAAGCGGCTGGGTTGAGCATGATCCCGAGGACATCTGGGAATCGGTGGATTATGCCATCCGAACAGCGTTGAAGCGCGCCGGGCTGTCCGCTGACGATGTTGCCGCCATCGGGATTACCAACCAGCGGGAAACCACGCTGGTGTGGGACCGGAAATCCGGCAAGCCAATTTATAGAGCCATCGTCTGGCAGGATCGCCGGACCGCCAGCATCTGCAATCAACTCAAATCGGCGGGCAAGGAAGCGCTGGTCACTGAGAAGACCGGCTTACTGCTCGATCCTTATTTTTCGGCCACCAAGGTGAAGTGGTTGCTCGACAATGTCGAAGGCGCGCGGGCGAAAGCTCAGGCGGGGGATTTGGCGTTTGGCACCGTCGATACCTATTTGATCTGGCGCCTGACGGATGGCGCGGTGCACGCGACCGATGCGACCAATGCCGGGCGCACGCTTTTGTTCGACATCGAAAAGGGCGAATGGGACGATCAATTGCTCGCGCTTTTCGATATCCCCGCTTCCATGCTTCCTAACGTTCGCGATTGCGACGGCGATTTCGGGCAGACCGATGCATCCATTCTGGGCCGGGCGATCCCCATTCGGGGTGTTGCAGGAGACCAGCATGCCGCCGTGATCGGGCAGGCCTGTTTTGCGCCCGGCATGATCAAATCGACCTATGGGACGGGATGTTTTGCCGTACTCAACACCGGCGATACGCTGGTGCGGTCGCAGAACCGGCTGTTGACAACGATCGCCTATCGGATGGGCGGCAAGACAATTTATGCGTTGGAGGGCTCGATCTTTGTGGCCGGGGCCGCCGTGCAGTGGTTGCGCGACGGGCTCAAGATCATCGGCAAGGCATCGGACTCCGGGCGGCTGGCAATGGCGGCCGATCCGAAGCAGAACGTCTATCTGGTGCCGGCCTTTGTCGGGTTGGGGGCCCCCTATTGGGATGCGGAGGCGCGCGGTGCCATGTTCGGGCTGACGCGCAATACCGGGCCTGAGGAATTTGCCCGCGCGGCGCTCGAAGCGGTCTGCTACCAGACCGCAGACCTACTCGATGCCATGCAAAAAGACTGGACCGGCCACGGCGCCGCAACAGTGCTCCGCGTGGATGGCGGCATGGTGCAGTCCGACTATACGATGCAGTTTCTCGCCGACATTCTCGATGCGCCGGTCGACAGGCCCCATATGCTCGAGACAACGGTTCTCGGTGCTGCCTGGCTCGCCGGCCAGGCTATAGGGTTATGGCCGGGACAAGACGAGTTTGCCCGAAGCTGGGCCCGCGAGCGTCAATTCGTGCCCGAAATGGATAGCGCGATGCGCGAGGAAAAACTGGCCGGTTGGCGCGATGCCGTGAGCCGCACATTGTCCGGGCGATGAAGCCCAACCCACCTGCCTCAAAAAGAATACCGAATTGATTCTGACCGCTTTCCAACCAAGGGTGGCATCGAATAGAGTGCGCCGTGGACCGAGCGGAGGGTGCATTTGTTCGCTAGCCTGATTGAGCCCTATGGCGCGCTGATCGTCAGTGTCGTCATTGTCGGTCTCTTTATCGCGTTTGCCCGGGAGTGGCGCTCGCCGGAGGTGAGTGCGGCCATCGCGGTTTCCGTCCTTATCGTTCTCAACATCGTTTCGGTCGACGATCTGCTCGGGGTACTTTCCAACAGTGCTCCGGCGACAATTGCGGGAATGTTCGTGATCTCGGCGGCGCTCGTGCGCACCGGAGCGCTGGAAAGTTTCGCGACCTGGGCCACCGCCGGAGCCCAAAAGCACCCCTATCGCAGCCTGATTTCCTTCTTGCTGGCCATCGCAGTGATGTCGGCATTCATGAACAATACGCCGCTCGTAATGATGATGATCCCGGTGGCCGTTGCCATGGCCCGGCAGATGGAAACTCCGGCCTCCAAGCTGCTCATCCCGGTTTCGTTTTCCGCCATCCTGGGTGGAACGTGTACCCTGATCGGGACCTCAACCAACATTCTGGTCGACAGCGTCGCGCAAAGAAGCGGCATGGAGCCGTTCCACATCTTCGAAATGGCGCCGGTGGGTATCGCGATTGCCGTGGCCGGTATCGCGACGATGCTGCTTGCCCGCGGCCTGCTGCCCGACCGAACGACGGTCTCCTCGATTTCGCTTTCAGAAACGAGCAAGAAATTCGTGCTCGAAGCCGTGATCGAGGACAACTCCCCCCATGTGGGCAAAAAGGCCCGCGAGGTTGCGGCTTTCAATCGCTCGGACCGTCAACTCATCGACGTTCTGCGCGCCAGTTTTTCGCTGCGCCGGCACATTCATGACGTCGTTCTGCAGCCCGGCGACGTCGTGGTCCTGCGCACCTCGGTGGCCGAATTGCTATCGATGAAAGAAGAAGGCGACCTCAATGTGCCCGAATCCGAGCACATGCAATCGCTCGGCAGCCGGTCCTCTTCGATCGTCGAAGTTCTGATGGGACCGAGTTCGGGCATTCTGGGCAAGACCCTAAAACATCTGCGCCTGCGCCGGCGCTACGGTGTCTATCCGCTGGCGCTGCACCGCCGCGGCGCCAACCTGGCGGAGCGGTTCGAAACCGCGCCCATCGAAGTCGGCGATACTTTGCTGATCGAGGGGGCGCCAGAAGATTTGCGGCGCATGGTCGAAGACTATGATCTGGTCAATGTTTCCGAGCCTGCCGAACGCGGTTTCCGCCGGGCGAGAGCCCCGATTGCCATTGGCGTGCTGATCGCCGTGGTCGTGGGCGCGGCGTTGGGGCTGATGCCGATTGCAGGGCTTGCCGTGATCGGTGCGGCCACTGTCCTTGCCACACGCTGCGTGGAGCCCGACGAGGCCGTACAGGCGGTCGACTGGCGCATCCTGGGCCTCATCATCGCCATGCTGGGCGTCGGGGTCGGCATGGAGAATGTCGGGCTGGTCGAAGGTATGGTGACCTTTATCGCGCCCTATCTGGTGGCGCTTTCGCCACTGTTTGCGCTTGGTGTGGTTTATATCCTTTCCTCGATCCTCACCGAGGTCGTGACCAACAATGCGGTCGCGGTGATCGTTACGCCGGTCGCAATCGGTCTGGCTGCGGGCCTTGGGGTCGACCCACGTCCGTTTGTAGCGGCTGTCATGTTTGCCGCGAGCGCCAGTTTTCTTACCCCGATCGGGTACCAGACCAATACGCTTGTCTATAGTGCCGGGGGGTACAAGTTCTTCGATTTCGTGCGCATCGGCGCGCTCATCAATGTCGTGGTTTTCGTTGTCGCCATGATCATGATCCCCATCGTCTGGCCCTTCTGACATTCGGAACTCCCCGGCTCGCCGCGCGTTCCCATCGGGAATTTGTGGGGACCGAGAAATGGAAGATTTCCTCGCTCTGGGGGGCAATCCAACGCATGAAGCTTTTGGTGTGCTTGCCGTGCGTCTGGCAGTTGCGGCCGTTCTGGGTGCGCTGATCGGGTTTGAACGTGAAATCAAGAAGCACCCCGCCGGTTTGCGAACACATATGCTTGTATCGACGGCCGCGGCGGCATTCACCATCATGACGTTCGAAATCTATCATGAGATGGTTGATCTGGGCGCCGACACGATCGCACGTCTTGATCCGATCCGCGTCATAGAGGCGGTAACGGCCGGTGTTGCCTTTCTTGCTGCGGGCGCCATCATACGCTCTGGCACAGACATCAAGGGACTGACAACCGGCGCCGGTCTGTGGATGGCCGGGGCGATTGGGGTTGCGGCGGGGTCGGGCTTTTTTTCCGTGGCCGTGATGGCGACGGTCCTGGTGCTCATCATCACAATCGTGCTGGGCCAGTTCGAGAAGCGCTTTCTTGGTGACGAGGACGATCTCTAGCCAACACGATAACGTTTGCTGCCGGAACCGGGTATCGACAGCATCGTTTTGCCCTCTCTCGATCTCGATGGAGGATGAACATGCCAGCCAAATCCAAAGCTCAGCAAAAAGCGGCAGGCGCCGCCTTGGCCGCAAAGCGCGGCGAAATCGAAAAGAAAGACCTCAAAGGCGCTTCGCGCGAAATGGTCGATTCGATGACCGAAAAAGAACTCGAAGAGTTCGCTTCAACCGACCGCAAGGGGCTTCCCGACAAGAAGGACTGAGGGCCCCGCCCCTTCTGTTGGTTGCAGGAGACTTCTGCCGGCACGGTGCGCGCTGTCGGGTATGTCTGTCGAGCGGATTGGTTACAATAAATATCGAATTTGCGCCCATCGCTTCAATTGGATTTTACCATGGAGGTTTAGTGTTGTGGGTAGGTTGGGGGTATGCGCTGGTCCGACTCAAATGCACTCCGTATCGGTGTGTGTGTTGAAAGCCACGGAGACGCCCAATGCCGACTGCATATCTTCTGGCAAAGGATCGCATTGAACAGGCGAGAGCCATGCTGGCCAATGAAGTCTGGTACGATGCGGGGATGGATCATCTCCTCGAAGTCGCACTGGCACGGCTTGATGAACTCGATGCAAGACTGACCGAAGATCCTCCCCGGACGCCTCCAAGACAGCCGGAAGGCTCGCCGCGCGTACGGCTCATGCCATGGTTGGAAAAGCGCTAAACTGCTCCCTTTCCCCGGAACCAGACGGCGCGCCCGAAATTTGCTAGAAAGCGTGTGTATCGAACCAACAGTGATTCTTTCCCGGCGCGCGCCCAAACGCTTTCCACAGGGGGTTCCGATCGGCACCGCACCGCACGACACAGTCCTCAACAAGGCCGCCATCCGCTGGAGCCTTTCCAAGATTACCCAAGTGGCCGAGACATCCGTTGCCTGGACCTACAAGGTCCAGCGTGACGATAACAGCCACGCAGCCTTGCGTATCTACAAGCCTGGCACTGTCGATCCCGAAAGGGCAGGAAACCTGCTCGAATGGTATCGCGGGGACGGGGCGATACGCCATTTCGGCACGGCCGAGAACGCCGTTCTGACCGAGTGGGCGGAAGGCAGGATGCTGTCCGAGCCGGCGCTTGACGGCAAGGACGCGCAGGCAACGAGCGCCATCGCCAACCTTGTTGGCATGCTCCATGTCAGCCGTCCGGACGAACCGGACAATCTGGTGCCGTTGCGCGAATATCTGAGCGATTTTTTTGCCGCCGACGTGCGGATATGGCCCGACACCGCGCGCGATCTCTATGCCCGCTCAGTGGGCATTGCCTACGCGACGCTCGACAAACCCGCAGCCGAAATTCCGCTCCACGGCGCCGTTCATCACGATCGGATCGTTCTGGCCGAGCGGGGTTGGATTGCGCGTTCCCCCGTAGGGCTTTGGGGCGACCCCGCCTATGATCTGGCGGCCAGCTTTCTGCACCCCTGGGGAAAGGTCGAATTGGCGGCCGATCCTGTTCGGATCAATGCCATGGCCGATGCCTTTGCCACCAAGCTCGGCCACAAGCGCAAGCGCATCCTGGCCTTCGCGGCAATCTATGCGGCCAATTCAGCCTGTCAGGCGCTTGCCGCCGGCGAATCCATCAACTGGCATTTGGCCGTTCTGCCCAATCTTCTGGCGGTCTACGATCTGGCTTGATTGTGCGAAGCTGGATGCTGGGGCAAGTGGTGCCCAGGGACGGAATTGAACCGCCGACACGCGGATTTTCAATCCGCTGCTCTACCAACTGAGCTACCTGGGCATCGGGTCGGGGCTCTTGCGGGCCTCGTGTTGGTGGCCGGGTTATAGGCAGTCAGGTCCGGGCTGTCCAGCGTCCGGAGAAGAAATTTGTGGGCAGTCCATACTTTTTCCCAAACCGCTGTCCGGACATTCAAAAATCGACGAACCCGCCGGCGGGGCGCTGCGCATTTAGGGATGATCAGTCCTGGTCCTCATCGTTCGGCAGGAACGAGTCTGCATCGTCCTCGTCAGCCGAAGAGGTGGCTCCGGGGATCACATAATTGCCCGTGAGCCAACGGTTGAGATCGACGTCGGCGCAGCGGGCCGAGCAGAAGGGATGGAACTGCTGCACCGAAGACTTGCCGCAGATCGGGCACGGTTTGGGTGGCCGTAGTCGCGTTACATTGGTGGGCATGGTTACACCCCTGGAAGGGCCGTCGCGTTGAGCCAGTTGAAATGGACGGGGTAGCCCTCGCCGGTCAACAGGCCGACAGTTTCAAACAGCGGCAAACCCACGACGGCGGAATAAGACCCGCTGAGCTTGACCGCAAAGGCTCCGGCAATGCCCTGAATGGCATAGCCGCCCGCCTTGCCGTTCCATTCGCCACTGGCCAGATAGGCCTCGATTTCCTTGTTGGAAAGACGCTTGAAGCGGATGCGGGTATCGACCAGCCGTTCGCGGGCCTGCCCGGATGCGGAAATAACGCATACGCCGGTAAAGACCCGATGCGCACGGCCCGACAGCAGCCGCAGGCAGCTTGCCGCCTCGTCCATGGTTTCGGCCTTGGGCAGAATGCGTCGTCCCACGGCCACCACCGTATCGGCGGCAAGGATCACCGATTCGGTCGCCAATCCCGCCTGACGCGCCTTGTTGCGAACCTCGAAAGCCTTGGCGTGCGCAAGGCGCTGGGCCAGACGGCGCGGCAACTCGCCCTTTTCGGGAGTCTCGTCGACATGGGCGGGAATCAGATGGTCGGGCTCGATGCCGATCTGGTTGAGGAGCGCGAGCCGACGCGGCGAGGCCGAAGCAAGAATGAATTCGGGGCGTCTGCTGGACACTATCGGCTCACTGAGGAGTTTACTTGAAACGGTAGGTGATGCGGCCCTTGGTCAGATCGTAGGGCGTCATCTCCACGAGCACCTTGTCGCCGGCCAGAACGCGGATGCGATTCTTGCGCATGCGCCCGGCTGTATGGGCGATGATCTCGTGTTCGTTCTCGAGCTTGACGCGAAATGTCGCGTTGGGAAGCAATTCGGTGACAACGCCCGGAAATTCGAGCACTTCTTCCTTTGCCATTCTTTCTCCTGATATTGCCCCATGACTGATCGCGAATGCGGACCGAGGCCTTCCTAAGGCCCGCACTCAACTGCGGGGCGCGATTTGGCGCGCAAACTAAACGCAAACGCAAATAATTGAAAGTCCCTGATTCAGGCGCTTTTTCCTGCCCTGGTCAGCATGGGCTCGAGCACACCACGCAGCTTGATATCCATGGTATCTCGCAACTCGCGATAGGCGCCCAGGACCAGTTCGCGGCTGCCTTCGATTTCGGAAGGATCGGGCGTCGCCCAATGTTCCATGATGGCCGCTTCGAGCCCGCGTTCAGCAACGGCGATGTTGGCATCATCGGCCAGAGTGACGATGATGTCGAAGTTGGAGGCCACCAGTTCGTCCATGGTATGCGGCGTGTGAACCGACATGTCGATGCCCACCTCTTCCATGACCTGATGGACGAAATGGTCGACCTTGCCCGAGCGCACACCGGCCGAGCGGGCAACGAGGCGTCCGGGGAAATGCTTACGGGCCAGGGCCGCAGCGATGGGAGAGCGCACCGAATTCATCGAACACACGAACAGGATGGTGGGCAACTGGCTTTCCTGCTCGGTCACCCGAGCCGCGTAGGGCTGGACCGCACAAATAAGGGTGAACAGCCGACGCGCGGTTTCGAGATCCATGACCAGTTTATTGTCGAGCCGCTCGATCAAGAGTTCGGCTGCCTGGTTGTGCAGGCCGCGCCGGCCCATATCGACGGCCTCGATCTGAAACGTCGAGGCCGAACGGATCGCCTCGTAATAGCTTTCGCGGATGCGGAAATAGTCCCGAATCAGGCTCCTGAACGGGGTGAGCGAAAGATAATGCGCGGCAATGGGACTGAACGTTTCGGGATGCCGGACGTCGAGCACGATATGGTTGTGAATGATCGACAGGTGCAGTGCGTAAGGGCCGTTGGCGGTGACCCGTGCGGGGTAAAAGCGGTTGGTGTCGATAAGGTCGTAGATGGCGACGCGCCATTCATGGACCTCGTCGGGATCGACCGAGGTGATCGTTGTGGGATCGAGCGTAACCGTTACGATCCTGTCGGTCTCGGGATCGAAGGGCCGCTTTTCCATCAGCGATTGAGCCTTATCGATACCGACTTTCCATGAGCCTGGAGACCTTCGGTTTCGGCCAGGGTCACGGTGGCATCTGCCAGTTCGGCCAAAGCCTGGGGCGTGCAGCCCAGGATCGATGTGCGCTTGACGAAATCGAGGACACCGAGCCCGGACGCGAACCGGGCCGAGCGGGCCGTGGGCAGCACGTGATTGGAGCCGCCCACATAATCGCCGATCGATTCGGGGGTGTGGTGGCCAACGAAAATCGCGCCCGCATTGCGAATTTTGCCGATCCACGGTTGAGGGTCGTCGAGCGCAAGTTCGACGTGCTCGGATGCGATACGATTGGCCAGCGGCATGGCCTGCTCGAGGCTTGCGACCGTGATGATCGCGCCAAACTCTTCCCAGCCCTGACGCGCGTTATCTGGTGCCCGTAGCGTTGCCAACTGCCTTTCGACTTCGGCAAGGACAGCCTTCGCCAATTGTTCGTCTGTGGTCAGAAGGATCGATTGGGCCCCTGCCCCATGCTCGGCCTGCGCCAGAAGATCGGCCGCAACCCAGGCGGGATTGGCCGAACCATCGGCAATGATGAGCACTTCGGAAGGTCCGGCAATCATATCGATGCCCACCGTGCCGAAGACCTGGCGCTTGGCTGCGGCCACATAGGCGTTGCCCGGCCCGGTTATCTTGGCAACGGGTGCGATCGTTTCGGTACCAAAGGCCAGCGCCGCAATCGCCTGTGCGCCGCCGACGCGGTAAATTTCGGTGACGCCGGCGATCCTGGCCGCGGCGAGAATGGCCGGATTGACCACGCCGTTGGGCGTCGGCACCACCATGGCCAGGCGTTCCACGCCTGCCACCTTGGCCGGAATGGCGTTCATGAGCACCGAGGAGGGGTAGGATGCCAACCCTCCAGGCACATAGAGCCCGGCGGCTTCGACCGCCGTCCAGCGGCTTCCCAGCGTAACACCGATATCGTCGGTATAGATGTGATCGGTGGGCTTTTGCTTTTCGTGATGGGCTGTGATGCGCTTGTGCGCCAGTGTCAACGCATCGCGAATTTGCGGCGAAACCGCCCCGTAGGCTGTATCGATCTCCTGGGCAGAGAACCGCATGGTTTGGGGCGTGAGTTCGAGACCATCAAATTTCCGGGTCAACTCGATCAGAGCGGCATCACCGCGGGCCCGCACGTCGGCGATGATCGCCGCGACGGTTTCGCCCACCTCGACCGAGGCTTCGCGCTTGGAGCCCAGCAGCGTTTCGAAGGCCTGCGCAAAGCCCGGGTCAGCGCTTGAAAGAAGTGCAGTCATGGTTGGCTGATCGCGCCCCGGTCAGTCGACGTCGTGCTTGGGCTGGGCCTTGGCGGCCCAGACGCCGCCGAGATCGCGAAGACGCGCTTCGAGACATTCAGCGTCCAGCCGCACCCTGCCACCGCCCGCAAACGTAAGCAAGACCTGCCCAGCCGGGGCATCGTTCGGTTCAAAGGTCACGGCGAGCAGTTCGAGAACGCCATCCTTGGAATTGAGATCGAACCCCTCGGCATGGGCCGCAGTGACGTGATCGAAATGCAACCCGGCGCGCTTGCGCTGCCCCCGCTTGTCTCCGGCCTCCCAGGCATAACGGTTCATGAGCAGCACGAAGCGCCGATCATTTTTGGAATAGCCCATATCGCCCACGCGGACGACAGCATCCTGCACATGGGCGGAAACGATCTCGAGGTCTTCGCTGTCGAGCGCCAGAAGCTTGAGGTCGGTCATGGTTGCCTTGGGTAGGGGATCGATGGAGGTCATGGCGAACATCTGGGCATTTACGGCCCAAAGTGCAAGCCTATTATAGCCGCTTGCTTAACCGGCAATCCGCTCGATCTCCGCCCCGCAGCGCGAAAGCTTGTTTTCGAGGCGCTCGAAACCGCGGTCGAGATGATAGATGCGGTTGACCACCGTTTCTCCACGCGCCGCCAGCCCGGCAATGACCAGCGAGACCGACGCACGCAAATCGGTTGCCATCACCTGGGCGCCCTTGAGTTCGGGGACGCCGGTCACGGTCGCGGTCTGTCCATCGACGTGGATGTTTGCGCCAAAGCGCGCGAGCTCGGCCACGTGCATGAAGCGGTTCTCGAAAATGGTTTCCTTGATCGCCGATACCCCGCTCGAGCGGGCCATGAGCGCCATGAACTGGGCCTGCAGATCGGTCGGAAATCCGGGAAACGGATCGGTTTCGACATCGACGGGCATGATGCCGTTTCCATTGCGTTTGATGCGCAGACCGCCATGCTCGGGGGTAACGTCCACCCCGGTGCGGACCAGCACGTCGAGCGCCGACTGCAACAGCTCGGGCCTTGCATTGCGCAGGAACACTTCGCCGCCCGTCATTGCCGCCGCAAAGGCATAGGTGCCGGTCTCGATACGGTCCGGGACCACCTCGTGGATCGCCCCATCGAGCTTTTCCACACCTTCGATGACCAGCCGTCCAGTGCCGATACCAGAAATTTTCGCGCCCATGGCGACGAGGCATTCGGCCAGATTGGTCACTTCGGGTTCGAGGGCGGCGTTTTCGATTGTCGTGGTTCCCTGGGCAAGAGTCGCTGCCATCATCACCACATGAGTGGCGCCGACCGAGACCTTGGGGAACCGGACGCTGGCACCCTTGAGCCTGCCGCCCGGTGCGCGCGCCAGCACATAGCCGGCATCGATTTCGATTTCGGCGCCAAGCTGGCGCAAACCGTCGAGATAGAAATCAACCGGCCGCGTGCCGATGGCGCAACCGCCTGGCAGAGAAACCTTGGCATGACCTTCCCTGGCCAGCAGCGGACCGATGACCCAAAAGCTGGCCCGCATTGTCGACACAAGTTCGTAAGGTGCTGTCGTGTCGACGATATCGGAGGCCGTGAAGGTGATCCGCTGCCCGCCCATTTCGGTGTCGCCGCGCCGCCGTCCATGCACGGCGATGTCGACGCCGTGATTTTCGAGGATGCGTTCGAGTTGCTTGACGTCTGCCAGGCGCGGCACGTTGACGAGCACCAGCGGCTCTTCGGTCAGAAGCGAGGCGATCATCAGGGGCAGAGCCGCGTTCTTGGCGCCCGAGATGTGGATTTCGCCATTGAGCTGATTGCCACCCACGATGCGGATGCGGTCCATATGGCACTCCTTGGACAGGGATTTCTGCGCGAATCGTCCTGGAACAGGCGATGCGAAGGTTGAAGCTGTTGGTAGCGCAGCCCGGGTCGGGCCGCAAGAAACGGTGGTTCAGGTATCTTTTCTGCCGGTTGGCTCAGGTTTTGAAGTGCCCGTTGCCTCTTGTTGGTCCGACTGATCGGTCGGCGCGGTTCGTGCCTTGGCCTGTGCTTTACGGCGACGAAGATTTTCCCGCAGCTTTGCGGCCAATCTTTGGTCGCGATCCGGATTGGACATGGACTGGACCCTGTCGGATATCGTTGGCGTTCTAGTGGCAGTTTTTTGCCCTTGCGTCCACACATGGCCTGTGGCAGTAGAGGCCCGCATTCAGATGGCTCACGGGCCATCACGCCGGCGCTGCTGTAGCTCAGTGGTAGAGCACTCCCTTGGTAAGGGAGAGGCCGACAGTTCAATCCTGTCCAGCAGCACCATTTTCCCTCTTCGGTATCGGCATGTTCAGTTTGAGGCAACGTTGAGCGGTTGCCGTGCGTTGTTGGGAAAAGGAGAGTGTTCATGGAAAAAATCATTGCCGCCATCGTCACCGTATTTCTGGTTTCGCCGGCTCTGGCCCAGCCGGTAACGCCGGCGGCGCCCGTCGCGGCGGAGGTGACTGTGGTTCCCGGCGAGGTGGAGGCGCCGCAACCTGGAGCAGACGACCTCGATGAGCCGGTGCCCGACAATCCCTATTACGACGACCGCTCGACCGCCGCTGCGGTCATTGAATCGCTCTACAACGCCATTAGTCGCTCAGAATATCTGCGCGCATGGTCCTATTTCGAGCATGAGGACGGCATCGACCAGCAGGCCGATTTCGAAGCCTTTGCCGCCGGCTATCAGGATACCGAATCCGTCCAACTGATTGTCGGTCCCGAAGTCACCGAAGGTGCCGCCGGGACGATCTATTACGCCATCCCGGCAGCCATCGAAGCGACCATGGCCGACGGAACAACCGCCCGTTTTGCGGGGTGTTACACCCTTCGGCTCGCTCAACCCGCGGTTCAGGCAACCCCACCTTTTCGGCCAATGGCCATCACCGAGGGCGAACTCGATCCTGCCCAGGGCTCTCTGGACACCATCCTTCCGGGGAGTTGCGAACCGCAATAGCGCTTGGCCCTGCGATACTGCGACAGTTGAGCAACAGAACGCTGTCTGCGCGCTTCAGGCAGCGACAGGGATGTTGAGACGGCCAGCGATTTGAAGTTGAGTGGCTTGAAATCGTGGGTGGGATTTGGTGATGCGCGTTGCGGTAGCATCGGTGGTGGGTATTTTGGGGCTGGGATTTACCAACCCTGCGTTGTCGCAAGGTTTTTCCAACATCGAGGCGATCAATCGGTGTGATGCCTATGTCGAGAGCGCCATCAGGCCGGAAATCAGCGAGAGCTTCAAGGAGCGCTACAAGATCACCTGCTATTTCGGCCTCATCGATCCATTGATCCATGAAGACCACGAGGGCGTTTGCCTGCGCACCTCCCGCGCTTTTCCCGGCAGGGCCGGCGAGTTGGCCGAGCTTATGTGTGTGGGCGCCTACCAGAGCTATCTCGATGAAGCGGGGGCCGCGCAATAGAGGTTTGGGAACCGGGAGGCGGTCCTGATCGTTTGACCCTGCACACAAGTGCATGGAGAACCGCTATGGCTGATTTCAGTTTAACCAATGGCTTGGAAAAGCCCGCCAGATCCCAAATTCGCGAGTTGCGGCGTCAACTCGATTCCATTTCCAAAAGCCTTGCTGATCACGGGCTCGATTTCGACGATCTGGCCGACGACGCCGGAGATTTCATCCATGGCGCCCGCAAGAATGCAAGGCGGGCAACCAAGCAGGCGCGCAAGGATATCGACGTTCTTTCGCGCGCCGCACACAAGGCTCCCGCCAGCGCCGGCGCGGTACTTGTCGTGGCGGCCGCGGTGGGATTTGGGCTTGGTTATCTCCTGCACATCGCCCAGGAGCACTGACCTCTCTATTTGCCTCGACGCAAGGCATCGCTCAACGCGGCGCCGAGGGCGCCCTGCGAAGGTGAGGATTGAGCGGCTTTTTTCGGCCGGGGCGCATTGCGTTCCGGCCGCGCCGTTTCGGCGTGACGGTCAGGCGAAGCGTCGCGCCGCATGGACAGGCTGATCCGCTTTCGCCTAACGTCGACCTCGAGCACCTTGACCTTGACCACATCACCGGCCTTGACGACCTCGTGAGCGTCCTTGACGAAGCGGTCGGCGAGTTGGGAAACGTGAACCAACCCGTCCTGATGCACCCCAATGTCGACAAAGGCTCCGAAGGCGGCAACGTTGGTTACCGTGCCTTCGAGCATCATGCCCGGCTTGAGATCGGAGATTTGCTCGATTCCGTCGGCAAACGTGGCTGTCTTGAATTCCGGCCGCGGATCTCGGCCGGGCTTTTCAAATTCGGCTAGAATATCGCGGACCGTGGGCAACCCGAAGGTGTCATCAACAAAGCTGCGTGGGTCGAGGGTTTTGAGCGCAGCGCTGTCGCCCATCAACTGGCGGATATCGCGGCCGCAGGCGGCAACGATCTTTCGCGCCACGCCATAAGCTTCGGGGTGGACCGAGGACGCATCGAGCGGTTCGGAGCCATCGCGGATCCGCAGGAAACCGGCAGCCTGTTCAAAAGCCTTAGGGCCGAGGCGCGAAACTGACAGCAATTGCTTGCGCGCTGAAAACGCTCCATTGGCATCGCGATGGGCGACGATGGCTTCAGCGAGTGCGCTGCCAAGCCCCGACACCCGCGCAAGAAGCGGGGCCGATGCCGTATTGAGATCGACGCCCACCGCATTCACCGCATCTTCCACCACGGCATCGAGCGCCTTGGCGAGCCTATATTGATCAACATCGTGCTGATACTGGCCCACGCCGATCGATTTGGGCTCGATCTTGACCAGTTCGGCCAGAGGATCCTGCAGACGGCGGGTGATGGAGACCGCGCCGCGCAGGGATACATCGAGTTCGGGGAGTTCGTTGGACGCCGTTTCAGAGGCTGAATAGACCGAGGCGCCCGCTTCGCTGACGACAACTTTCATCGGCTTGGGTGCGGGGATCATGGTCAACATCTCGCTCACAAGTCGCTCGGTTTCGCGGCTGGCAGTACCATTGCCGATGGCGATCAGATCGATCTTGTGCCTGGCAACCAGTGCCGTCAGCGCGGCAAGGCTGCCCTGTATGTCGTTGCGGGGCTGGAACGGATAGATGGTCGCTGTATCAAGCACCTTGCCAGTGGCATCGACCACAGCCACCTTGACCCCTGTGCGGATTCCGGGATCGAGGCCCATCGTGGCACGATTGCCGGCCGGCGCGGCCAGCAGCAGGTCCTTGAGATTGCGCGCAAAGACCGTGATCGCTTCGTCTTCGGCCCGCTCGCGCAGGCGCCCCATCAGATCGACCGAGAGGTGAAGCCAGAGTTTGACCCGCCAGCTCCAGCGCGCGACATCCATTAGCCACTGATCGGCGACCCCGCCATCGGCGCGGATACCGAAATGGGCGGCAACCATGGTTTCGGCGGGCTTGTATTTGCCTTCGGCGTGGGCATCGAGTTCGAGATCGACGGCCAGCACCTCTTCGTTGCGGCCGCGCAGCATGGCCAACGCCCTGTGGCTGGGAACTTTGGACCAAGCCTCGGCGTGATCGAAATAGTCGGAAAACTTGGCGCCCTGCTCTTGCTTTCCGTCAATGACCCTGGCCCGCAGGACCGCTTTGCGTTCCATATAATCGCGCAGCCGACCGATCAGTTCGGCATCCTCGGCAAACCGTTCGGCGAGAATGTCACGAGCGCCTTCGAGCGCCATTTTGGTATCGGGCACATCGTCTGAAAGGTATTTTTCGGCCTCGGTCAACGGCGTAAGCGCGCGATTTTCAAACAGGGTCTCGGCCAGCGGTTCCAGGCCGCGCTCGCGGGCGATTTCGGCCTTGGTGCGGCGCTTGGGCTTATAGGGAAGGTAGATATCCTCAAGCTCAGATTTGGTCATGACCCTGGCGATCTGGGCGGACAGGTCGCTGGTGAGTTTGCCCTGTGAATCGATCGATTGCAGGATGGCCGCCCGGCGCGCTTCAAGCTCGCGCAGGTAGCCCAACCGCGTTTCCAGCGTCCGCAGTTGCGCATCGTCGAGACCGCCGGTGACTTCCTTGCGGTATCGCGCAACGAAAGGAACCGTGGCGCCGCCATCAAGCAGATCAACGGCGGCCCTTACCTGTTCGGGACGGGCCGCAATTTCGGTTGCGATGAGTCCGGCGATGGCTTTTGCGATGTCGGTCATGAGAATCCGGGACTGGTCAAACGATGGCCGGACATTAGGCGGCGATTATGGCGGGTGCAAAGCTTCAATCGTCCCATCCACAGGCTGAACCGCGACGGCCACCACCGATTTTGTGACCGCCGGGCAACACCGCTGCACGTGCAGATGTCCATCACTGCTCCGTGACCGGTGAGCGCCTTTTTCGCGCCACTATTGATGCGGTAACCCATAGGCCATGACGCGCTACTTGCCCATTTTGATGCTCGCCTTCGGGCTCTTGCTGGTTTCGGCCTCGTTCGCCTCGGCGCGAGCGCCCGAGACGCTGCCGGTTGGCGTGGACGCGCTTTGTCTCGATGCATCAGCCAAGGTTGCTTTCGACAGCCAGGCGCCCGAAAAGCTCGGCCGTTGCTGGAAGCAGATGGGTCTGGGCATTCTCGTACCGGGGTGCCAGTTCCATGCCGATCTTGCCCGCGTCGAACAACCGCCCAAACCCGATGCCCATAATTGCTGGCCCGCTCCTATGGAGCTGGTAGTCGACGACGACCCGCCGCAATTGCTCGATATTCCCCCGCCCCGCGCCTGAGATCGTGCCACGCCCCATCCTTTTTGACTGGTGAGCGCTTTGCGCCGCCAAACCATGAGATTTTGACATGTCCGAACTGACCCTTTCCCGGCGCGGCTTCATGGCCGGCGCTTCGAGCCTGCTCGCAGCCACTGCCGCCGGTTGTACGACCACCACGCAACCAAGAACCCAAATTCAGCTGCCACCGCCGATCTCGCCGGAGGTGGTGGCCATGTATGCGGCGATGCCGGAGGAACAATTTGCCGTTCCGGCGGTCGATTTGCGCTATCTCGACCAGAAATATTACCGTCAGCGCGTTCCGTACCCGACGAGCGAAAAGGTCGGGACGGTTATTGTCGATACGCCGAATTTCTATCTCTATCACGTCGAAGACGGCGGCACCGCCATGCGCTATGGCGCAGGCCTGGGCCGGGCCGGATTTGAATGGTCGGGCCGCGGGCACATTGCCTATTCGCGCGAATGGCCGATCTGGACACCGCCATCGGAAATGGTGGATCGCCAACCAGAACTCGAAAAATGGCGCAATGGCCAGCCCCCCGGGCTCGACAATCCGCTCGGCGCCCGCGCGCTCTATATTCATGAGGGCAATCGCGACACGATCTACCGCATCCATGGCACCGGCGAGACCTGGACCATCGGCCATGCCGTCTCGTCGGGATGCGTGCGTCTGCTGCATCAGGACGTCATCCATCTCGCCGACGCTGTGCGGTTCGGCTCGACGATCGTCGTTCTTTAAGGCCTGGTCCAAAGGAAAAGGGCGCCCCGGTTTGCCGGGGCGCCCTTTTTATTACAGATTCCGTCTCGGCTAATTGCGAATCGGAACGATCCGGATTTCGACGCGGCGGTTCTGGGCACGGCCCGCTTCGGTCGAATTATCGGCGATCGGGTTGGCCATGCCGCGGCCTTCAACAAAGAAGCGGCGCGGGTCGACGCCGAACTGGGCGAGCGTACGTTGCACCGAAGTTGCGCGCTGCTGGGAAAGCGTCAGATTGTAGCTCGCCGAACCCGTGGAGTCGGTATAGCCGATGATATCGACCAGGGTCTGGTTGTATTCCTGAAGCACGAGGGCGACCGAGCGCAGCGTGTTCTGGAAGGCGGGCTGGATATCGGACTGGTTGACGCCGAATGTAATGTTGGATGGCATGTTGAGGATGATGTTGTCACCCACACGCGTCACCGAAACGCCCGTGCCCTGGAGCTGGGCGCGAAGCTGAGCTTCCTGCTGATCCATGTAGTTGCCGATTGCACCGCCGGCCAGCGCACCGACGCCGGCGCCGATCAGCGCACCAACCCGGGCATCGCCCATCGCCGAGCCGATCAGCGCACCGCCGATGGCGCCACCGCCGGCACCCACCAGGGCTCCTCCCGCAGTGTTGGAAAGCTGGGATTCCCCGGTATAGGGATTGGTGGAACAACCAGCGAGCAAGAGCGCTGCTAGGGCTGTAAGGGCAACTGCCTGTTTTTTCATTTTAAGCTCACCGCTTTGTGATTGTCGCCGCGATCATTGCTGGCCAATTGCGGCAGGAACGTGATTGTGGCCGGTTTCCAAATGCGGTGGTTTTACCCTGACTTTGGCAATTTGTCAGTCCAAAGATACGAGCCAAAATTGCCGCCTTCAGCAGGTCCTCGCGTCATTGGGTCGCGCCGCCGGTACTCTTCACCCGATCACAATTATGGCTATAGTGCAGCGATCCTGTCCGATCGGCGTCGATTGCAAGGGCGTAATGGTGTGATTTGCCAATGACATCCTGCCCACCGATTTGATAAAGATCATGTCGCGCTGCGTTTTGCAGAGCATAAAAGACACTAAAGAAAAGACGCGGCCGTTTTCAAGGCTCGCCATATTACTATGTATAAAAGCGCCGCCGCACCTTAGTCCGGTGACGCCAGTGGAGTAGGCCTCATGGACTATCGCGGCATCTTCGAAGATGCGATCGACGCGCTTCGGGTTGAAAAGCGTTATCGCGTCTTTGCCGATATCGAACGTATTGCCGGGCATTTTCCTCGCGCCGTCTTCCGTGACAGCGCAGACAACGCCCGCGAAATCACCATCTGGTGTTCCAACGACTATCTGGGCATGGGCCAGCACCCCGCGGTGATCGGCGCCATGCAGGAAACGGCTGGCAAGCTCGGCGCCGGCGCCGGCGGCACCCGCAACATTTCGGGCACCAACCGCCCACTGGTCGAACTCGAGCGTTCGCTTGCCGACCTGCACCGCAAGGAAGCCGCGCTGGTCTTCACCTCGGGGTTCGTTTCCAACGAGGCGACGATTTCAACTGTTGCGCGACTGATCCCCGATTGCCTGATCCTGTCCGACCAGCTCAATCACGCCTCAATGATTCAGGGTGTGCGGCAGTCGGGTATGGAAAAGAAGATTTTCCGCCACAATGACCTCGACCATCTGCGCGACCTGCTCGCCGCGGCCGGCAAACAGCGCCCCAAGCTGATCGTGTTCGAATCCGTCTATTCGATGGATGGCGACGTTGCCCCGATCGAAGCGATCGCCGATCTGGCCGACGAGTTCGGCGCCATGACCTATATCGATGAAGTTCATGCGGTCGGCATGTATGGCCCGCGCGGCGGCGGCATCTGCGAGCGCGACGATCTTATGGACCGGATCGACATCATCGAGGGAACGCTCGCCAAAGGGTTTGGCGTCATGGGCGGCTATATAACGGCCAACAAGGCCATCGTGGATGCCGTGCGCTCCTATGCGCCCGAATTCATTTTCACGACCGCCCTGCCCCCGGCGCTTTGCGCGGCGGCCCGCACCTCGATCGAGCACCTCAAGGTCTCCAATGTGGAACGTGAAGGCCAGCAGCGCCAAGCCGGCCGTGTGAAACGCGTTCTGGCCGAGGCCGGTTTGCCGGTCCTGCCGACCGACACTCACATTGTTCCGCTGATCGTTGGCGATGCACGCCTGTGCAAGGCGGCCAGCGACATGCTGATGGATCGGCACAACATCTATATCCAGCCCATCAACTATCCCACTGTTCCCAAGGGCACCGAGCGGCTGCGCATTACCCCGACCCCCTACCATACCGACGACATGATCGCCGAGCTTTGCGACGCACTGATCTCGGTCTGGCAGGCACTGGAATTGCAGCGCGATTTCGACATGTCCAAGCTGATGGAAAACAAGCTCGTCGCGGGAGACCTGACACTGCCAACGGTTGGCGGATAGCATAGCCAGCCCCTGTGGGCATTGGTCCGCGAACGCGATTTCGAGACGAACGGGGCATGTGCGAACACGCCCCGTTTTTGCTAACGCGGATTGAAACTGCAATTGGTCGGACAAGGGGTGTCAGATGGATTGCGAACCCATCAGTTAATATCAAAGCCCAGATTGGTCGGGTTGGGCGGAAACGGGCCACCTTGCGTTACGGGTACGTCGTCGTCGACGGTTTCAAAGCGGAAATTTCGCGCCCAGACAGCTCCTTTTTCGTGCAGCAGGCAGCCGAAATGGATGCTGGCCGCAGTGTAGGGCACGTCGAGCACTATGCTACGCTCGGTCCAGTCTGCGTCTCCGTTCAGGGCACCATCACTAGAGCGTTTCATCATATTATCAAACCGGAGATGACGCCCGCCACCGCCTGGATCGATGCGCATCCATATCGCCCCGGAACCGGCATTGCGTGATTTCAATTCGGCAGTAAGCCGCAGCCGTTTGCTTCGGTAGGCTCGTGCAGAAATAGACTGCATTAGTGTCGCAAAAGTATTGCTGGGGATTTTGACACCAGCGCGTGCTTCGATCCTGACCACACCGGGAACATTCGGGTCGACGCCAAGCCGAAAAAAGTTCCCCGAATCCATAGAGCCAGGAAACCAACCCTCTGGGATGATGAGATCATTATTCGTTCGCGGTGGCTCCATGCGCGCGGCAAGCACATTCCAGTCGGTATAGCCCAATTGGCGTGCCACGAGTTCAAGGCATTGGCCATGAGAAAGCTTATGGCCTTGTTCGGCCAAAGCGCCGCGCAGCGATTTGGCCATGGATTTTGGTGCTGGGAAATCCAACATGATCCGATCCTTGCTGGGGCAAGATCATTTGTCAGCGCTCGCGTTACCGACAGCCTGCCCTTCAAGGTCAAACCATGGGTCTTATAGCGTGCATTCACCAGCCCTTTCAGGTGCGAGCGGCAGGCTGCACAAGCCTAACAAAAATTAGGCACCAGCGGCTCTTCGTTGTCAACCGGTCAGTCGGACGGTTGGCCTGCGCTTTTGAAATAAGTCATTTGATCAGCATATGCTTTCCCGAAAGCCGGGCGAACAAGAAAGCGCCCGAAATAGGCTTGCAGGTTGGAAAAGTCACCAAGACTGCCACGTCCATGCCGATCTCGCCCAGACCGGCGCACCTGATCTGGCACGCCATATCTGGGCGAAGACAGGACCGAGTTGAGCACTAGCTCGTCAAGACGATCCGGATCAGGTCGGCGGTATTGCGGGCGCCCAGCTTTTCCATGACCCTGGCCCGATGCACCTCGATGGTGCGGGGGGAAATTCCCAACTCGCGCCCGGCTTCCTTGTTGGATTGTCCGTTGGTAACCAGTTGCAGGACCTCGCGTTCACGGGGCGTTAGTTGGGCAAAGCCGCGGATCTCGACTTCGTGCTGGCCATCCTGAGAGGGTTTGAGATGAACATCGCGCCGCAGGGTGTCACGCACCGCGCGGACGAACCGCTCGGAATCCACCGGCTTTACGAAAACATCGCTCGCCCCTGAGCGCATGGCCTCGACGGTCCCATCAACAAGCGGGCGATCTGCCAGCATGAAGACCGGAATGCCCGATCGCATATCCTTGATGCGCCGCAAGGCGGGCAGCATATCCTCGCCCTCCAGGTCAAAATTGAGAATCACCACATCCGGGCGCCGCTGTCCGAAGCGAGCGATGAAATCATCGCTATTGCGCGAAATGGCCGTTTGGAAGCCCTCGAGCCGAAACAGCACATCGAGTCCGTCACACGTGGGCTGGTCGCTGTCGACAATGTGAACCAGTCGGTCACGGTTGAGAAATGGCCGATAGGAAATTTCCGAATTCATTGCTTTCTCCAGTTCTTTCGGGATGCGTCATGCAAAACTGGCACGGCGAGCCCCCTCTCCGATTGAGCGTCAAAGGCAAATCCCACCGACCGAAGCCGGTGCCACGCTTTCAAATGCGCCGTCCAAATTCCGGCATGCAGCACCCGCCTGCCTCCGGGCTTGGGCCCGGAACAGTGGCACAGCGCTGGCGATGCCTTGCGTTCAGATCGACTTGGCGATTGCTAAGATGAATCGCGCACGAAGTTTGCTATAGGGAGCGGTTTTTGCCGTTCGGACTCTTCCCTATCACTGACTACGTAGCGATAGGACTATAATCTTATTCTAGCGAGCGCAATAGGATAAAATACGTAATCCAAATGCGGCATCCTAACTTATGATAAGAAAAGGCCCGCCATGGGCGAGCGGGCCTTTGTCCATATTTGCTTATTGATTCTGGCCGGGCGGCTAGCTTTGAGCCTTGAGAATGTCGCGGATCTCGGCAAGAAGAACTTCTTCGCGCGGCGGCGGGGCGGGTTCGGCCGGTGCTTCTTCGACTTTCTTTTCGCGCCGCAGCATGTTTATGCCCCTTACAAGCATGAACAGCGCAAACGCAACGATGGCGAATTTTACCACCGCATTGATAAACAGACCGATGTTGAGGGTGGCCACGCCTGCTGCCTCGGCAACCGCCAGGGACGGCACTGCAACACCCTCTGGATTGGACAGCACGATGAACAGGTTGGAGAAATCCACGCCGCCGAGCACCAGCCCGATGACCGGCATGAATATGTCGTCGACCAGCGAGGACACGATCGTGCCGAAGGCACCGCCGATAACAATACCCACGGCCATGTCGACCATGTTGCCTTTGACGGCAAATTCCTTGAATTCCTGGACGAATGACATCCCTATGCCTCCTGTCTTTGCTTCCGCTCCCGCGCGGCCTCCGGAAGCTAGCCCCGATTCACGGCCCCTGTCCATTGGGATGACTTGACATTTCCGCTCCCGGAGGGCCACGACAGCACTGGTGGGCGGGGTTAGGAGCACCGCATGTCCGATAGCGCAGTTCCAGAACAGCTTGCATTCGAGGCCGGTTTGACCGGTGCTGTCGACCACCTTCCCTATGGCCTTGCCATATTCGACTCCGAGCTGCTGCTGGCCACCGCAAACACCCGGTATCGTGTCGGCATGGGGCTGCCGCAGTCGCTGGTGCTTGCCGGCACGCCACTCGACGACATATTGCTGTTTATGGCGCGGAGGGGCGATCTTGGCCCTGGAACGCCGCAGGTGGTCGCCGATCAGCGGCGGCGGCTCATAACCGCCGAACCCACGACCCTGACACAGCGAACCAACATTTCGGGCCACCAGCTCGAAATCCACACGGCGCTCCTGCCCGATGGCGGGCTGCTTATTTCTTTTTCGGATGTGACGGACCGGGCGCGCGCCGAGGCAGCGCTCGAGCAGGTCAATCACACGCTGGAAGAACGGGTCAACGATCGGACCCGCGCCCTGACCCTTCTCAATGCGGAACTGGAAAAGGCCCGCGCCAAGGCCGATGCCGCCAATCACGAGAAAACACGGTTTCTGGCAGCAGCGAGCCATGATCTCCTGCAACCGCTCAATGCGGCGCGACTCTATACCTCGACGCTGTTCGAGCGTACGCGCGGTACGCCCACGGCCGAACTGGCGTCATCGATCGATGCCTCGCTCAATGCAGTCGAGGACATCATGTCGACCCTACTCGACATCTCGCGCATGGATTCGGGAGCGCTAAAGGTCACGCGCACCAACATCGATATTCTCGATCTTCTGAAAAAGATCGAGATCGAGTTTCAGCCCCTGGCCGCTGAGAAAAACATCAATCTGCGGGTCGTTGGCGCATCATTCACCGTGCGTTCGGACCGTATGCTGCTGGCCCGGGTTATCCAGAACCTGGTGTCGAACGCCATCAAATACACCCGCCCTGGCGGGAGCGTGCTGGTAGGGTGCCGCCGGCGTGGCGACAGCGTGCGTCTGGATGTCATCGACACCGGCATCGGAATTGACCGTCATCAGCATCAGATGATCTTCACCGAATTCTCGCGGCTCGAGCAAGGCGCCCGCATCGCGCCCGGCCTGGGGCTGGGTCTGTCCATTGTGCAGCGCATCGTTGCCGCGCTCGACCATCCGATGGAGATAGACAGCACAGTGGGCAAGGGTTCACGGTTTTCCATCAGCGTCCCGCTCATCGCCATGGCGCCGCGTGCGCCCGATCCGGTCGATGCGCCGCTCGTACGGGAAAGCAGCCAGCTTGAAGGACTGCATGTCCTGTGCGTCGACAATGAGCGTTCGATCCTCGACGCGATGTCGGGCTTGCTGGAAAATTGGGGATGCGACGTACGCATAGCGACCTCGCTGAAGGAAATTGCACAATTGGGGATGCTCGAAGGCTGGGTGCCCGATCTGGTGCTCATGGACTACCATCTCGACCAGACCTCCGGGCTCGATGCAATCGAGTGGCTCAAGCAGATCGTCGGTGGGCACCTGCCCACGGTGCTGGTGACCGCAGATCAGACACCGGCGGTTCGGCAATTGGCTGAAACGCGCGGCACGCCGGTCCTTAATAAGCCGGTCAAACCCGCCGCCCTGCGCGCCCTGCTCAGCCAGATGAGCAAACAACTTTAAGCACGACGGGCAAGCCCGGCCAAAAGCGCTTTGAGGACTGTTTCCCATTCGGCTCGGTTTCCCCCGGCCTCAATGGCCAAGGCGGCCCTGTTGAACGCCGACGATATGATCTGGGTCAGCGCGCCGAGGGGCAGCGGTGGCATCGTTCCTGCCTCGATGGCCATGCCCAATCCCTCCTGAAGGGTGCGCGCGCTGTGACACATATCAATGGCCTCCGCTTCGGCATGACCGAGAACGGCCGGCGCATCAAGCAGCAGCAGTCGGGTGCGCCCGGGAACCGCCATAGCGTCGAGATAGGCGCGTCCACCAGCCAGTAACGCATTGTTCGGGTCAGTTCCCTGCGGAGAGGACCGTTCGATCTCAAGGGCTACCGCTGCGGCTTCGGCGTCAACAACGGCGGCAAACAAGGTCTGCTTGTCGGAGAAATGGTGGTAGAGAGCGCCTCTGGTCACGCCGGCTTTGCGGACGATCTCAGGGGTCCCGATTTCGCCATATGGCCGCTCGGTAAACAATTGGCGTCCAGCGGCGATCAGCGCGGCGCGGGTTGCATCCGATCGTTCCTTGTTGCTCCGTTTTGCAGATTCGCTTTGCATACATGCAGCCTGTATGTTATTTTAAACTTACATACAGACAGTATGTTTCTTTTCGGTAGAAGGAAAGTCCCATGCATCCCACCAGCTTTTATCCGGTCGTCATGACCGACAATGTGACCTCGTCGGCAGCGTTTTACGTCGAAAATTTTGGGTTCCGAGTGCTGTTTGACAGCGACTGGTACGTCCACCTGCAATCGAGTGCCGACCCGGCAATCAACTTTGCGGTGCTGGACAAATCACACCATACGATTCCGCAAGGGCATCGCGGCCAGACCGGTGGTGTCTTGCTAAGTTTTGAAGTCGAAGATGTCGATGCTCAATATGACCGGCTGAAAGCGGCAGGCGTGAGCATTGTTCTCGATATCCGCAACGAAGATTTCGGCCAGCGCCATTTCATCGTCACCGATCCCAACGGGGTCCTGGTCGATGTGATAAAACCCATTCCGCCCAGCGCCGAGTTTGCTGCACAATACGCTCCCGAGGCATTGCCGCAGTAATGATTAGGCCTGTTGATCCTCGACGAGCTGGGCAAACTGGCCCTGCTCGATCTTGGCGGCGGCGATCACCGCCTGGGTGCGGCTGTCGACGCTGAGTTTTTGCAGGATCGCCGAGACGTGCGCCTTGACCGTGGCTTCCGATATGGACAGCTCATAGGCGATCTGCTTGTTCATCAACCCGTCGGAAAGCATCATCAGTACGCGAATCTGTTGCGGGGTGAGCGTTGCAAGCCGGGCGAGCACTTCGGTCTGCTCGTCCTGTCCATCGAGCGAGACGCCCTCAGGCACCCACAGCCCACCCGCCAGTATGGTGTCGATGGACTCGCGGATACGAGCCGCGGATTCGGATTTGGACAAAAACCCCGATGCGCCCAGATCAAAGCACCGCCGAATGACCGAGGTGTCCTCGACAGCCGAGACGATCATCACCGGGACTTCGGGAAATTGTGCCCGCAAAAGAAGCAGGCCCGAGAAGCCGCGTACACCGGGCATGTTGAGGTCGAGTAGGACGAGATCAAAGTCGCGGTTGGCTTCAAGTGCCGCACTCAACCCTTCGATATCGCCGGCCTCCTCGAACACCGTGTCGCTGTCCCGGCCTTCAAGCGTCTGGCGCAGCGCGGCGCGGAAGAGAGGATGATCGTCAACGATGATGATACGGTGGCTCATTGGGGCGCGGGACCTCGCCGGGGCAGGAACGGTTCTTGAGACTTTTAGACCCCAAGAGTAAACACAATGGAGATAATGCGAAGATCGTGTCGTGAATCAAGCGTTTGTGGTCATTTGGGCCGATTGAGCGCCGCAAGACGAGCCGGTAGCGCTCTTTCCCGACCACAACTGCCCACATCATCGGCCATGCCGGCGGCCTGATTCGACCCTCAACTCAGCGCGGTTATATGATATCGCCCCGCCCGTCCGGGTCCTGGGGTTCGGCCAGCATGCCTTCGATGATCTGTTCCACCCGGGCCAGTTCGGCCAGGGACTTCTCAATGGCCGAACGCCGTTGCTGGAGAAGATGGCGTTGGTGGTGCACCTTGTCGAGCGCCCGGCGCAGATGGTCGTACGAGCCGTCGCGCAGATCGTAGGTGTCGAGATATTCCTGGATTTCGCGCAGCGTCAGTCCAACCTGCTTGCCATCGAGAATGATGCGCAGACGCAGACGGTCGCGGTTTGTGTAGAGGCGCTTATTGCCCACCCGGCGGGGTCGGAGCATGCCCTTGTCTTCATAAAAGCGCAGGGTCCGATGCGTTATCGAAAACGCGTCGGCAAGTTCGGCAATCGTATAGATTGCCGGCCCCTCGCTCTGGCGCGTTGCGCGGTCCTTGCGGGTTGGTCCGTTCATTTTTCTGTCTTATTTCTACCTTGTCGCTGATCGGCTTGGCGATCTCCCGAACATCACCACGAACGGCGACCGGGCGCAATCCATGCGCACAATTGGCAGATGGATCAATGCGGAATGCAAACGGGGTTAACGCGATATTTACCATAAACTGTCGAAAGTCAGGCTAGGCGATTCCATCGCCGGAAGCGGTGCGGTTGACGCACCGTCGGGAGCCTGTCGGAAAGCATTATGGCGCGAACGAATCCACATCACGACTGGGATGAGCCGCAAACCGCCCTTCGCCGGTCCAACGGGGCCGAATGGGAAAGCCTGCGAAACGAACTCGTGGCCCTGCTCGATCAGGTCGAAGATCAGGTGGCGACCAGTCAGGCGACGGGGGAGCTTCCTGCAACCACGCCGCCCCATCCGGCACCGCACCAGCCCGATCGCCATTCCGAGGCCCTGCGCAGCGTGCGCCATGCCGTGACCCGGCTTGCCGACCGCTCGTCGGAAGACCGTCCGGTGATGCGCGAAAGCGTTGTTGACGCAATCAATCAGATTCGGGCGCGCCAGACCGGCAGCGCTCCATCTGCACCCCGGCCCGCAGCCCCCACCGTTCCGGCACCCACCCCGCAGTCCGAACTTTCCGATTTTGCAAAGTCGCTCGATGCCATTGGGGAAAAAATTGCCGGATTTGAAGACCGGATCGGCCAGCGACTGGAATCGCTGGGCGAGAAGTCGGACATCGCCGCGCAGATCGACCAGTTGAGCCAGGTCATAGAATTGCTGGCGGGCGCCGTGGGAGAGACCGGCCAGATCAAACGGATTGAAGCGCAGATCGGCAACCTTGCCGAAATGCTCGTCTCGGATCGCCAGTCGGAAGAGAATGTTACCTCAAGGCGGATCGAAGACCTCACGGCCACGATCGAAAAGCTCGTCAGCCATCAGCTCCAGACCAGCGAACGTGACGCCCAGCAGGCCGCACTGGCCGACGATCGCCAGGTGCAGGCCATGGCAACAATCGAGCAGAGCGTTCGGTCCATCTATGACCGCATCGACACCCTCGAAGCCAGCCAGTCGCAGCCATCAGCCGATATCGAGCGGTTGAGCCGGGATATGGCAGCGCTGACGGAGGCTGTCAGCAAGCCCGCAGAACCGACAAGCCTTCTGGAAAAGATCGACGCCCTGAGCGCGCGCATCTCGACCATCGAAGCGCCATCGCGCGACGAAGCAGCAATGCTGGCCGAAAGCGTTTCGGTACTGCGCGACATCATTGCCCAGACTATCGAACCGCGCTTTGTCCAGCTCGAACAGCGCCTGGAAACGATGGCAAAGCCGGACGAAACGCCCGCGGTCGATGCCATCGAAGCCCAGTTGCGCCAGATCGCCAGGCGGGTTGATGAAACCGGTGCTCAGCTCAAGGCTCTTGCCGAGTTGGAGCCCGCGGGTGCTGCGCGCGGCCCCGATCTTGAGGCTCTGGCCGAGATGATCGCGAGCCGGACACAGGGGTTGTCCGGCCCGGCCGAAGCCGATGGCATCGAAAAGGCCGACCTTGCCGCGCTCGAAGACCGGCTTGCTTCACTTTTTGCGCGGGCAGAAGAGAACGGCACAGAAGCACGCAATCTGTCGGGCGTGCGCAATTCAATCGCGCAGGTCGACAACCGGATTGCCCGGCTCGAAGCCATGCTCAACAACAAGCCGGCCGAGCGCCTTTCGGGTGAACCGACACCCGCCGAGCCGGTGGCCACGGCTCGGTCCCAGCCCCGCCGCAAGCCCGAAGATGCCATGCCGGTCGATCCGGCCACAGGTGCAGCGCGCAGCGTTCTTGGTCAGGCCGTTGTCGAAACAGAAGATGAACCGGCAGACATCGAAGATGTTGTCGAGCCCGAACCCAACTTTGCGGTCGATCCTGCGGTAATTGACAGGCCGGCCAAGCCGAAATCGAGCCTTACCGAAAGCG
>NZ_CAXAXY010000010.1:0-50704 GCF_963972885.1 uncultured Pelagibacterium sp.
GTTGGGGTGCATGCCGGCAAAATCGGGCACGATCTCTTCCACCGTCACCACGACCCTTTTCGCCGCCAGCGCCACTTCCTTTTGCACCCCCACAATGCCCTCGATCAAAACATCGCCCTTTTCATTGGCCTTTTGGGCATGGATGAAGGCGACGTCCGGGTTGTGCGCCGGCACCGTCGCCAACTCTTCCCCGGTATAGGGGCAGGTGATCGATTTGATGTCGGGATTGACCTTTGGCAGGTCGGCGCCCTTGTAGCCGCGAAACACCGCGCAAGGCAGGCCGGCGGCGCCCGCCGCATAGGCGTTGGCCATGGCCGCATGCGAGTGCTCGACGGTTTCGATGGCGCGTGGATACTGGTTCTCGATGGCATCGCGCATGCGGCGCAACAGCCCCACGCCCGGATTGCCAGCATAAGAAAAGATCACCTTTTTCGCCATGCCCATGCCGATCATCTGGTCATAGACGATATCGGGCGTCATGCGGATCAGGGTGAGGTCCTTGAACCCCTGCCGGATCGCTTCATGACCCGCCGCATGCGGGATCAGATGCGTAAACCCTTCAAACGCGACCGTATCGCCATCGCTAAGGTTCTCGCGCACCGCCTGTTCGAGCGGCATGATTTTGCTCATTGGTCTCCACCCCGGAAAACAGTTCTATAACCGAAAGCGCAATAAACACTGGCAGAGAGGCGCGGTAAAATGATAAATATGGGGAAATATATAACCATATAGAATATATCGGTATGCCGAACCTCGACCCCCGCATAAAACTCCGCCATCTCTCCTGCTTTGTCGAAACCGATAGGCATGGCGGCGTCGTACCCGCCGCCGAGGCTCTGGGCCTGTCCCAGCCCGCCATTTCCAAATCGCTGGCCGAACTCGAGGATATTCTCGGCGTCGCCCTGTTCGACCGCTCCCGCCGCAAGCTGGCGCTCACCGAGTACGGCGCGCTGTTCCTGCGCTACGCCAATGCTGCCCTCGCTGCCCTGCGCCAAGGCGTTGAATCGGTATCGCTCGCCAGCCATGCCGATGCCGTGGTGCGGCTCGGCGCGCTGCCGACCGTCGAGGTCGAAGTGATGCCGCGCGCCGTGGCGCGCTTTGCCCTGGGTCCGCTCGCCGCCCGCCTGCATGTGGAAAGCGGGCCCAGCCCGCATCTTCTCGGTCTGCTGCGCACCGGCGCCATCGATCTGGTGGTTGGTCGCATGCCCGCGCCGGACGTCATGGCGGGCCTCACCTTCGAGCACCTCTATTCAGAACCCCTGGTTATCGCCGTCCGTCCCGACCATCCGCTGCTCGCCGCGCCCGAGCCGTCCCTGCGCATGGTCGAACCCTTCCCCGCGCTCGTCCCCCCGCGCGGCGCCATCATTCGCCAGACCGTCGAAACAGTACTCCTCGCCGCCGGCATCGCGCGCCTGCCGCGCGAAATCGAAACCGTGTCCAATTCGTTCGGCCGCGCCTATGCGCTCCTTGGTGATGCGGTCTGGTTCATCTCCCGATCGGTGGTCGCCGCCGATCTGCAAAGCGGCGCGCTGGCCGCCCTTGATGTCGATATGTCCGCCAGCTACGGCGCCATCGGCATCACCACCCGCGCCGGCGCCGATCTCGACCTGCCCACAACTGCCTTCATTGCCGCGGTTCGCGAGGTGGTCAGCCGACGATAGAACTATTTGGCAAACACCCCGGCAAAGTCTGCAAAGCCCTTTACCTCGATCGGATTGCCCGACGGGTCGGTAAAAAACATGGTCCGCTGTTCGCCCGGTTCACCCTCGAACCGCACAACCGGGGGAATGTCGAACGCAATCCCCGCGCCCTCGAGGCGATTGGCCAGTGCCTTCCAGTCTTCGAGCGGAAGGACCACGCCCAGATGCGGCATCATCACCATATGATCGCCCACCTTGCCGGTGCGGGTCGTTTTGAACGGCTCGCCCAGATGCAGCGAAATCTGATGCCCGAAAAAATCGAAATCGACCCAGGTTTCGGTTGAGCGCCCCTCGGCGCATCCCAGCACGCCGCCGTAAAATCGCCGCGCCGCGTCCAGGTCGGTCACGTGATAGGCGAGGTGAAAAACCGATTGAGTCACTCTATCTTCTCTCCATGTCTTGAAAATCAGCCCCGCACCGCGTTGCGCGGCGAGGTCTGGCCCTGCCGTGCCCGCCGCCGCTCCAGCCGGGCTTTGCGCGCCCGCTGGAACCCGCTCACCAGCCCGCGCACGATCACGTAAAAGAACACCCAGCAAAATAGCGCAATCGGCAGCGCGCCGATCATCATGGTTTGGAACAGCGGTAGAATGGCCCCCAGATCGAGCGAGAACAGCCCGCCCGAAAGCGCCGTGGTGTCCGCGTGACGCATCACGGTGGCCGGATCGTCGGGAAACAGCGCTGCCCGGATCGCGGAACCGAATTGAAAGCTGAGCGAAAAAAACAGCGGGAAGGTGATGGGATTGCCCCAGGCGGTGCCGATCGCCGCAGCCAGCATGTTGCCGCGCGTCACGAACGCCAGAATGAAGCCCAGAAAGAAATGCACCCCGATCAGCGGAAACACCGACACCGCCGCGCCCGAGGCAACGCCGGCCGCGATGGCGTGCGGGCTCGCCGTCAGCCGCAGCACGCGCTTTTGCAGATAGGTCAGATACCGCCTGATCCCCATGCGGGGCCAGACCGCATTCCGCAGCCGCGTCTGCCAGTCCTTCTTGCGTCTGGTGTCCATTAAGGCTCGGCGCCCTCCGTTTCGGGCCAAATGGTAAACCCAATTGAGGGCTTACGACCAGACAATTGCTAACGGGTGTGGCGGTTTTGCGCAGACGCGGTAAAACAGACCTCAACGGGCGCCTTTTGTGACGAAAACGTCACAATCGCTGTGGCCAAGCCGATCCATGTTCGATATGGCCAGAACAGACCGACAAGCCTTCCAGGAGCCCCATGGCCAAGCCAGCCATCGACAAGGACTTAAAGCGCGTCAGGCAGTTGCGTGAGGCGACCCACGACAGCTCACGCGCCATGGCCGCGCCGGGCATTGCGCTGGTCTTTTTGCTCGCCGCCCTCGTCTGGGCCAGTTTTGCCGTTTCCTCGGGTCCCCTGAGCTATCTGGTCATCATCGCCACGGTCATCGCCGCCTATATGGCGCTCAATATCGGGGCCAATGACGTGGCCAACAACATGGGGCCGGCTGTCGGGTCCAAGGCGCTCACCATGACCGGCGCACTGGCCATCGCGGCCATCTGCGAGGCCGCAGGCGCGCTTCTGGCCGGTGGCGACGTGGTCAGTACCATCTCGCGCGACATCATCGTGCCCGGCGCTCATATCGACGGCACCGCTTTCATCATGGTCATGATGGCTGCACTTTTGTCCTCGGCGCTCTGGGTCAATCTTGCCACCATCATCGGCGCTCCGGTGTCCACCACCCATGCGGTGGTTGGCGGCGTCGTCGGGGCAGGGGTCGCTGCCGCCGGCTTTTCTGCCATCGTCTGGCCCACCATCGCCAAGATCGCCGCAAGCTGGGTGATTTCCCCGCTCATGGGCGGATTGCTGGCTGCGGTCCTGCTCACCATCGTCAACTTCACCATCCTGCGCGAAAAGGAAAAAATCGTTGCCGCCCGGGTCTGGGTGCCGGTTCTGGTGGGGGTGATGATCGGCGTTTTCGCCATGTATATGTCCATGAAGGGCCTTTCGCGCGTCTGGAAGCCTGAGGGCCATATCGTGCTGCTGATCGGGCTCCTGGCCGGGGGTATCGGCTGGTTCGCCGCCCAGCCCTGGGTGCGGGCGCGCACCGCGGGTATGGACAATTCCAACAAGCAGGTCGGAACGCTCTTTCGCCTGCCCCTGATCTTTGCGACCGCTCTGCTGTCCTTCGCCCATGGGGCCAACGATGTGGCCAACGCCGTCGGCCCACTCGCCGCCATCGTTTCGGCCGTGCAGCAGGGCGGAGAGGTTGGCGGTTCGGTTTCCCTGCCGATCTGGGTGCTGGCCATCGGCGCGCTGGGTCTGGCCCTGGGGCTGGCGCTGTTCGGGCCACGCCTCATCCGCACCGTGGGCGAAAAGATCACCAAGCTCAACGAAATCCGCGGCTATTGCGTCGCGCTCTCGGCCGCGTCCACTGTGCTGGTTGCCTCGGC
Organism: uncultured Pelagibacterium sp.; assembly: GCF_963972885.1. Taxonomy (NCBI): domain Bacteria; kingdom Pseudomonadati; phylum Pseudomonadota; class Alphaproteobacteria; order Hyphomicrobiales; family Devosiaceae; genus Pelagibacterium; species uncultured Pelagibacterium sp. The sequence goes on from NZ_CAXAXY010000010.1 coordinate 4,112, forward strand.
GCTCGGCCTGCCGGTCTCCTCGACCCATATCGCGGTGGGCGCCGTATTCGGCGTGGGCTTTCTGCGCGAAGGGTTTTCCAACCAGAACATCCGCAACAAGGCCGTCAGCCCTGAAGGTGTCTTCCTGCGCACCGACCATCTCAACAGAACCGCCGAAGAGGCCGTCGCCAATTACCAGAAACGCCAGCGGCGCTACCTGGTCCGCCGCCAGCACGCCTTCTCCATCGGCGCCGCCTGGGTCATCACCGTCCCCGCCGCCGCGCTGCTCGCCGCGGGCATATTCTGGGGCATGGTTCTTCTCTTCGGGCTTTAGTCCAGCCCGCCGGCGCGAGGCAAAAAGCCTGGCCCGTCATGCCTTCTGCGGTGCGCGCCGTGAGACAGAACCGGACGAAGCGAAGCTGAGGACCCCGGCCAATTTTTTGGCCGCGCCGTCGCAGGCGCAGCGGAAGGCATAGGGCGGTCTTAGCCCGTCATGCATTCTGCGGTGCGCGCCGTGAGACAGAACGAGAATTCTCCCTCTGCGCCAGCGCCAGGGCCACATCGGCCAGCCCGTCATGGGTGATCAGTCGCTTGGCTTCGGGCAGAACCGCCCAATGGCGATAGCGCTGGCCCATTTCCTTCCAGTCCTCGCGCTGGTCGGTGACCAGCAGCGCAAACATCTTGACCTCGATGGGTTGGGGCCGCTCTTCGGTTACCGGCAGGAAATATGAGCCAATGGGGTTCGTTTCGATCTCGCCCACCACGCCCGCTTCCTCAAAGGCTTCAAGTTCGGCGCTTTCCCATGGCGTCTTGCCCTCCATCTGCCGGCCCTTGGGGAAAATCCACTTTCCCCGTCCGCGCGAGGTGATGAGCAGCACCACGACCTGCCCGTCTACGATCTTGTAGGGCAACGCACCAAATTGCGGCCCAACCGGCTCGAAAGGGGGCCTGGAGAAAAAGCGGGACCAAAGGCGCATGGGCATCGGGGACGACTCCATCCGGAACAAAGCAAAGCCTAGGCCGATTTGGCCGAGTCGGTCAAAGCGGAACGCGAATGGCTGTGAATCGATGCAAGGGGGTTGTGCAGCCCGCTTTCCCCAATGCTAAGATAACTGCGTTCGGCTCTCCCGAGTCCCACCGCGAATCACCAACCAAACCCCGGAGCAGGCAAAAGGCGATGACCGTCGAAATCGACATGGGCACGACAAAAACGGCGACGCCCGCAAAGCTCGATCTCGAGGAATTGCTGGCCACCCGCCTGCTTGTGCAGGGCAATTCCGGCTCGGGCAAATCCCACCTTTTGCGGCGCCTCCTCGAACAGAGCGCCCCCTGGGTGCAGCAATGCGTCATCGACCCCGAGGGCGATTTTGTGACCCTGGCCGAGAGGTTCGGCCATGTGGTCGTCGAGGCCGACCGCTCCGAACATGAATTGACCCGCATCGCCGGCCGCATCCGCCAGCATCGCGTTTCGGTCGTCCTTTCGCTCGAAGGGCTGGAGGCCGAAGCCCAGATGCGCGCCGCAGCCGCTTTTTTGGGCGGGCTTTTCGATGCCGATCGCGATTTCTGGTATCCCATGCTGGTCGTTGTCGATGAAGCCCAACTCTTTGCCCCCTCCTCGGGCGGCGAAGTTTCCGACGAGGCGCGAAAACTTTCGCTCGGCGCCATGACCAACCTCATGTGCCGTGGCAGAAAGCGTGGCCTGGCCGGCGTCATCGCCACCCAGCGCCTTGCCAAGCTTGCCAAGAACGTCGCCGCCGAAGCGTCCAACTTTCTCATGGGCCGCACCTTCCTCGATATCGACATGGCCCGCGCTGGCGATCTGCTCGGCATGGACCGGCGCGGCACTGAAATGTTCCGCGATCTCGAAAAGGGCAATTTCGTTGCGCTTGGCCCCGCGCTCGCCCGCCGCCCGCTGCCCATCCGTATCGGTGCGGTCGAAACCAATGCCCGCTCCACATCGCCCAAGCTGATGCCTCTGCCTGATACCGGTGCCGACGCCGCCGATCTCATTTTCACCCCCGGCGCCGAGGAAGAAACCCGCCCCCTTCCGCGCCGCACCGTCCAGCCCGCGCCGCGCCCCACGGCCGATATTCTGGCTCAACTGAGCCAACCCGCCCCCAAGGCGGACCCCGAGCCGGCAAGCCTCTTCCCCGAGATCGACGAGGCCGAGCGCGCCGCCCTGATCGATGCGGTACTGGTCGAAATCCTCGAAGACCCGGACGCTAGCTTCCGCTCGGTCGCCGTGCTTTATCAGGATTTCCTGGTCCGTTGCCGCATCCGCCGCGTGCCGGGCACGCCGCCCGATCTCAATGACTTCAAACGCCGCTTTGCCGTCGCCCGCGCCGGTGTCGATACAGCCGCCGCCGAGTCCGACGTCTGGAAAACAGCCCTCGATCTGGCCCGCACCCTGCCCGAAGATCTGCAGGGCGTGTTCCTCATGGTTGCCCGCGCCGCTGTTGAAAAATTGCCCTGTCCATCCGACGCGACGCTGGCCCGCGCCTATGGCTCGCACTCGGCCTCCCGCGCCCGGCGGCTCCTGACCTATTTCGAGGATCGCGGCCTGATCGTTCTGCGCGAGGATTTTTCCAACCGCCGCATCGCCGCCTTCCCCGACCTCGCCTGTGAAACCGCCCCCGGCGACGCCAACGCCCCGGCCGAAAGCCCCGACGGCAGGGCCGCTGCGGAATAGTCCGGCCTTTCCCAACGCCCCGCCTTTTTGCTCCACGCTTCCCCCTCTGTCATCCCGGGCGAAGACCCGGGATCCAGTACCCCCAGCGTCCATGACTGTTGTGCCAACCTCGCCCGTTCGCACCCGCCAAAATCGCCAAATCTCCGCTTTTGACGAAATCTCCCCTTGCTCATGCGCCATCCCCCGCTAGGTTCGCCCCATGATCCTTGCACTCGACATCGGCGGCAGCGCCATCAAGGCAGCTTTTGCGCACGATGCCCGCTCCATCGTGCCGATGGGCCGCATCGAAACCCCGCGCAACGATTTCGCGGCCTTTGTTGAAACCCTGCGCGGCATTCTGGCCGGGGCGCCCGAGCGCCCCGATGCCATCTCGATTTCCATCTGCGGGGTCGTCGATATCGAGACTGGCAAAATGATCTGCGCCAACGTGCCCTGTATCGATGGCCGCGTTCTCGACGCCGATCTGTCAGAAGCGCTCGAACTTCCCGTTTCCATCGCCAACGATGCCGATTGTTTTGCCCTGGCCGAAGCCGGGCTTGGGGCAGGGCAGGGGCATGACGTCGTGTTCGGCATCATCCTGGGCACCGGTGTCGGTGGCGGCCTCGTCGTCGAAGGCCGTCTCGCCAACCGTCGCGGCGGCTATGCCGGCGAATGGGGCCACGCAACCATTCTCGCCACGACCGCCGGCGATCCGCCGCTCGCCATCCCCCATTTCCAGTGCGGCTGTGGCCGCATGGGGTGTGTCGATACCGTGGGCGGGGCGCGCGGGCTGGAAAAGCTGCACATGCATTTGACCGGCCAGGCCCGTGACAGCCGCGAAATCGTCGTCGGCTGGGCCGGACGCGACGAAGCGGCCAGCCGCACCATGGACGTCTATGTCGATCTGGTCGCCGCCCCGCTGGCTCTTGCGGTCAACATCACCGGCGCGTCCATCGTGCCCGTCGGTGGCGGCATGGCCGGAGCGCCCGGCCTGATCCCCGCACTCGACGCCGCCGTGCGCGCGTCCATCCTGCGCAAGCTCGACCGCCCGCTGATCGTCCCCGCCCAATGCGCCACCGAACCCGGCCTTGTCGGCGCCGCGCTTTTGGGGCTGGACAGGTTCGCCTATGCCTGAACCCATTCTTGAAATCTGCGTCGATGACGCCGCCGGCCTCGCCGCCGCAATATCCGGCGGCGCCGACCGCATCGAACTCTGCTCCTCCCTTGCCCTCGGTGGCCTCACGCCCACCCCCGGCCTGATGGCTCTCGCTGCCACGTCCCCCATTCCCGTCTACGCCATGATCCGCCCACGCGCCGGCGATTTCGTCTTTTCCCGGGACGATGTGGCGACCATGGAAACCGATATCGACGCTGCCCGCTCAGCCGGTCTCTCCGGCGTGGTCCTCGGCGCCACCCATCCCGATGGCAGGCTCGATACCGCAATCCTTGAGCGCCTTGTCACCCGCGCCAGCGACCTTGGTCTCACTTTGCACCGCGCCTTCGATCTGGCTCCCGATTTCCCCGCCGCCATCGATACCGCCATCGATCTGGGGTTTGAGCGCATCCTCACCTCCGGCGGCGCCCCCCGCGCCATCGACGGGCGCGACGCCCTGCGCACCATCATCGCCCACGCCGCCGGCCGCATCGCCATCATGGCCGGCTCCGGCATTACCGCAGACAACGCCGAAATCTTCCTCGCGCTCGGCCTCACCGACCTCCACGCCTCGGCCAGCCGCCCAATCGAAACGCCCACCGGCCGCGCCGCCGATCTGGGCTATGTCGCACCGGGCATGAAGCGCACCGATGTCGAACTGGTGGCCGCGCTCAAGCGGGCGATGACGGCATAGGGGCGGTCCGCCTTGCGCCCGGCCGCATTTCCAGCGACATAAGCTGGCATGCACCCGACCGATCCCTTGCCCATCGACACCGTCCTCCCCGCGCTCGTATCCGCGCTTGAGGACAATGGGCGCGCCGTCCTTGTCGCCCCACCCGGCGCGGGCAAGACGACCCGCGTGCCTTTGGCCCTGCTCAATGCCCCATGGCGCGCCGAGGGCAAGATCATCATGCTCGAACCGCGCCGCCTTGCCGCCCGTGCCGCCGCGCGCCGCATGGCCCAGACGCTGGGCGAACAGGTCGGTGAAACCGTGGGCTACCGCGTCCGGCTCGATACGAAAATCTCGGCAAGAACCCGCATCGAAGTGGTCACCGAGGGCGTCTTTACCTCCATGGTGCTTGACGATCCCGAACTGACCGGCATCGCCGCCATCCTGTTCGACGAATTTCACGAACGCAGCCTCGATGGCGATCTCGGCCTCGCCCTCACCCTCGATGCCACGGCCCTGCGCGAGGATTTGCGCATCCTCGTCATGTCGGCAACGCTCGATGGCGCGGCGGTGGCAACCCTGCTCGGCGATGCCCCTGTCATCGAAAGCCAGGGCCGCGCCTTCCCCGTCGATACCCGCCATATCGTCCCCGACGCCAATGCGCGCATCGAACACGCGGTCACCGCCGCCACCCGCCGCGCGCTGGCCGAGGAGACCGGCTCGATCCTCGTTTTCCTCCCCGGCCAGGCCGAAATTCGCCGCACCGCCGAAGCGCTGTCACCGATCATTGGCCCCGACACCGACATCGCTCCCCTTTACGGCCAACTCACCCCCGCCGAACAGGATCGCGCCATCCAGCCCGCCGCGCCCGGCCGCCGCAAGATCGTGCTTGCCACCGCCATCGCCCAGACTTCGCTGACCATAGAAGGCGTGCGGATCGTTATCGATTCCGGCCTCTCCCGCCTGCCGGTCTATGAGCCCAATACGGGCCTGACCCGGCTCGAAACCCGCCGCGTTTCCCGCGCCAGTGCCGATCAGCGCCGTGGCCGGGCAGGGCGCACCGAACCGGGCGTGTGCTACCGGCTCTGGCACGAGGGTCAGACCCAAAGCCTTCCGCCCTTCGATCCGCCCGAAATCCTGCAGGCCGATCTGACAAATCTGGTTCTCGATCTCGCAAGCTGGGGTGTCACCGATCCAACTACCCTTGCCTTCCTCGATTCCCCACCGGCCCCCGCATGGTCCGAGGCTGTCGATCTTTTGCAAAATCTCGACGCGCTTGACGCCGCCGGCCGCATTACGCCCCACGGCACTTTGCTGGCCAAACTGCCCCTCCACCCGCGCCTCGGCCACATGATCGTGCGCGCCGCGACCGAAGGCACGGCCATGGATGCGGCCCTGCTCGGAGTGCTCGCCGGCGAACCCGGCCTTGGCGGCAACGCCATCGATCTCGCCGACCGCTTCGAGCGCCTGCGCCGCGACAATTCCAAACGCGCTGCTGAAGCCAAAGCGCTCGCCACCCGCTGGTCCAAAGCCGCTGGCGGGGCGAGCCAGCTTTCCGGCGCCGATCTGGCCCGCCACCTCGCCCGCGCCTATCCCGACCGCGTCGCCCAACAGACCGGCCCCGGCCGCTTCCGCCTTGCCAATGGCCGTCAGGCCCGCATCGATGAGACCGAGCGTCTGGCGCGCGAAAAATTCCTCGTCATAACCGAAATGACCGGCGCCGCCGCCAGCGCGCATATCCGCACCGCCATCGCCATCGATCGAAACGACATTGAGGATATCTTCTCAAGCCATATCCAAACCGCAACCGAACTGGCCTTCGATCCCACAGCCCGCGCCGTCCGTGCCCGCCGCCAGCGCCGCCTTGGCGCCCTGCGCCTTGAAGATGGTACCGCCGCCATCGACGATCCCGCCGCCGCCGCGCCCATGCTGGCCAAAGGCATCGCGCAGATCGGCGTTGAAAAGCTTCCCTGGACCCGCGACCAGCGTACCCTGCGCGAGCGCGCCGGCTTCCTCCATCGCACCATGGGCGCCGATTGGCCCGACCTTTCCGACGCGGCGTTGGCTGAAAACGATGCCGCCTGGCTCGTCCCCCACATCGCCGGCCTGTCGCGCCTCGACGCCATCACTGCCGACCACCTCTCTGCCGCCCTGTTCGATCTCTTGCCCTGGGACAGGCGCGCGCAAATGGAAACGCTTCTGCCCTCCCATTTCGCCGTCCCCTCGGGGAGTTCCATCCCTATCGATTACGCCGCCGAGAACGGCCCTGTGCTTGCCGTGCGCGTCCAGGAGCTGTTCGGGCTCGACACCCACCCCGCCATCGCCGGGGGCAAGGTGCCCCTCTTGCTCTCGCTGCTCTCCCCGGCCCATCGCCCCATCCAGACCACGCGCGATCTCCCCGGCTTCTGGCGGGGTTCATGGTCCGATGTGGCAAAGGATCTGAAGGGCCGCTACCCCCGCCACTACTGGCCCGACGACCCCCTCGCCGCCCAGGCCACTAACCGCGCCAAGCCGAAAAGCTAGGGGCTAGGGTGCGGGGGACAGGTCAGGGCTGAGCGAAAGCGACGCTTTTCGAGCACCGGAACGGAGCGTACTTCCAGTACGTGAGTACCGGAGCGCAGGAAAGTGCCGCTTGCAGCCGGCCATCACCTGAACCCCCGCACCCTAGCTCGCCTTGCGCCAGCTCTGGCTGGTCACGAACTGGGTTATCGCGTCCCCATCCATGGGTCGGGCAATGGCATAGCCCTGCAGCGCCGAACAGCCCATATCGGCGAGAATTGTGGCGTGCTCGAAGCTCTCCACACCCTCGGCAATCGCCTCGATTCCCAGCGACGTGCCGATTTCGATGATCGAGCCGACCAGCCGGCGCTGACCGGCCGAACTGGTGATCGGCATCACGAGCTGCCGGTCGATCTTGAGCCGCGTCGGGCGCAATTGCAGAAGCGAGACGATCGAAGCGTATCCTGTGCCGAAATCGTCGATCTCGATGTCGATGCCCAGATCCCTGATCTGGTCGATATTGAACGAGACCAGCGTGTCGCGCTCGTCGAGATAGATCGATTCGATCAATTCGAACGACACCGTGCCCGGTTCGATCTCCAGCGCCTTGAGCGTATCGATCAGCCCCTCGTCATTGAGCCGCCGCGCCGAAACATTGACCGAAACCCGCGGCACGCTTAGCCCTGCCGCCTTCCATTTCCTGTGCTGGGCCAGCGCCTGCTCGAGGATCAGCTTGTCGATGGCCGCAACCACGTTGAGGTCCTCGGCAATCGCCATGAACGCATCGGGCGTCAGCATGCCCCTTATGGGATGGTTCCAGCGCGCCAGCGCTTCCATGCCAACGATGTCGAGGGTCTTTGCGTCCACCTGAGGCTGGTAGAACGCGACGAATTCGTTGTTCTCCAGCCCCGACAGGATATCGTCGGCCACACGCTTGGCGGTGATGATTTCGGCCTGCAATTCTTCCGAGAAAAATTCGGCCCGGTTCCGGCCACGCTCCTTGGCGCGATAAAGCGCGATATCGGCATTGACCAGCACCTGTTTGGCCGGCGTTGTCGAAACATCACCGCCCGCAATGCCGATCGAAACGCCGAACCGGCATTCATGGCCCTGGTAGGAGACCGGCTTGCGCATGGCGGCGATGATCCGCTCGGCCATGGCGCGCAATTCGGCATCCGATTTCTCCCCGATGCACAGGATCACGAATTCATCGCCCCCGATCCGCGCCACGAAGTCCGATGGCCGCACCGAGCCCCTGAGCACTTCGGCCGCATGGATCAGCATGGCGTCGCCCGCGGCATGGCCCAGCGTATCGTTGATCTGCTTGAAGCGATCCAGATCGATATGCTGGATCGAGACATAGCCCCCGTCGTGCGCGCTGCGCTTGGTGTGCATGTCGAGAATTTCGTCAAGATAGCGCCGGTTGGGCAGCCCGGTCAGCGGGTCGTGCATGGCGTTGTGCTCGATGCGCGCCTTGGCGGTCTCCAGCTCGAAATTTTTCGCCTCGGCCTGCGTCTTGGCCCGCAGCAGCGCCTCTGACAATTTGGCGTCGGGCGTTGCGTCCCAATTGACCCCCACGATGCGTGGAGCGGTTCCCTGATCCTGATAGACCGAGCCGATCGCCCTGATGTGGCGCGTTTCGCCCTCGGGGGTCACGATGCGGTAATTGGACAGGTACTGGGCGCCCGAGCGGATGGATTCATTGAAGTCACGCTCGGCGCGTTCAAGATCGTCCGGATGCAGCCTGTCGCGCCAATGGGTGTAGTCGCGCTCGCCGCCGTCGCACGGATGGGCGTAAAGCTCGTTCATACGGTCGTCCCAGGACAGGTGGCCGGTGGCGATGTTCATTTCCCACACCCCGACCTGCGAGGTGGCCAATGCCAGCTCCAGCCGGCGCGACAGCCGTGACAACTCGCTTTCGCGCCGCCGCTGCTCGATCATCCGCCGCCGGCGTTCCTCGTTGAGCCGGCCCAACAGAACCAGCGGCACAAGGATCAGCGCCGCGGCCAGCCCCATCCCGACCCGCAGCACCACTGTGTTGGGCGGATTGACGCTCCAGCCCCCGTTGGGGATGGCCGATATGATCCAGTTGCCCGATGGCAGCAACACCTCGGCCCGCACCGGATCGCTGTCCAGAACCGCCGCGTCGCCATAAAACACCGCTCCGTTGTCCGCGTGCCCGTCACGGCCGGAAATGGCTATTGAGAGATCGGCTTCCATGGCGTCCAGACCGCTCTCCTGGTAGAGCCTGTCGGCGTCGATCACCGCCGAAACAATGCCCCAGAAGCGCTCCTCGCCCGTCCCGTTGCGATAATAGACCGGGTAGCGTCCGATAAAGCCGCGTCCGCCCTGCACCAGATGCACTGGCCCGGCCAGCACGATTTCGCGGCTGTCGCGGGCCTGCATCGCCGCATCGCGCTGTTCGGCGTTGTCCCGGTAATTGAGCCCCAGTGCCGCCTCGTTGTCGGACAGCGGATAGACCATGCGCACCACGAAGTCGGGCGCCCCCGCAATGTTGATGATCTGGCTGCTCTGGTTGAACAGATAGGCGGAAAGCGCGGAAAACCGCGCCTGGCCCATATAGGGTTCGGTGGCGATGACCCCGACCAGCCCGTGGATCAGTTGCAGGTTGGAATAGACGTTGCCCTCGAGCTGGGCCCGCACCAGCCCGAGCTTGTCGAGCACCGCGGCGCGCTGCGATTGCGCGTGGATTTCCCGGTTCTGGTAGTCGGCAAAGCCGGCCGCCACCGCGATCACCACCACGGCCATCAAAGCAGGTATGTTGCTGGCGCGCGCGAGCACGCGCCCCAATTGCCTGATCCTGCTTTGAATCGTGCCTGCCAAAATGCCTTGCCCCCTGCACCGGTCTTTCGGTCAAAGGAAAGTGTTACGGCCAAGGACTTAACACGCCCTTTAAGGGCCATCGTTTGCTGACTTTCCAGGCGATCGGCGGGCAAGGCCAGCAAGACTGTAACAACCCCCAACACCTCACCCGACGTCATCCCGGCCTTGAGCCGGGATCCAGTACACTCAGCGTCGACGGCTCCATCCGGGACGCTGATTGTACAAGCCCCCGGCCCAAAGGCCGGGTTGACAAATGGGGGGTGGCGGGTCGGAGCCTCCCGCATAAGTGCCGGTTAAAACTCAGCCTCCCAGAAGCCATTCATGCTCGGGCTGATTGTGAAATTTCCAACGCCTGTGCGGCCCCGCCATCACGTTGAGGTAGTAAAGATCATACCCGTGGATCGCCGCGCAGGGGTGATACCCCCTGGGCACCAGCGTGGTCACCCCGTCTTCGATCAGCAATGTTTCATCGAGCGAGCGATCGTCGGTATAGACACGCTGGAAGGCAAAGCCCTGATGCGGGTTGAGACGGTGATAATAGGTTTCCTCGAGGTACGACTCCTCGGGCAATGCGTCTCTATCGTGCTTGTGCGGCGGATAGGACGATGTGTGCCCGCCCGGCGTTATCACCTCGACCACCAAAAGACTGTCCGCCACCCCATCGGTTTCGGGCAGGATATTGGTGACATGGCGCACATTGGTGCCCTTGCCGCGCACCTCCTGGCTCATCGCGTCGGGACCGATGACGTTCACCGCGCGGTGCGAAAGGGCAGGGGCCGAACAGACGGCCAGTTCGACCTCGGTTTCCGCCGTCACCGACCAGTCCGAATGCCCCGGCACATAGACAGCCGCCGGCTTGCCGTCGAATGGGCTCTTGCGTTCGCCCATTTTGCCCAGCGTCTCGCCTCCTGCCGTCACGCTCCCCGTGCCGGACACGAAAACCAGGCAGACCTCCCGATCCCCCGTCGCCGCCGAAACGCTTTGCCCGGCGGTCAGCTTATGCAGCGCAAACCCCACATACCGCCACCCGGCACTTTGAGGCGTCACATCGATCACCTTGCCGGTATTCCCCGACGGTTTGACGAGCAGTTCGGACATTGCCTTGCTTCCTTCTCTCTTGCGGTCCCGGCCTCGGCCTTTACCTCGCCACCGCTGTCATCCCGGACCTGTTCCGGGACCCAGTAACCGGCAGCGCTGGCGGCTCCTGCCACGGCCCATCCTCCCCCTCGCTGCCCCGGGCTTGACCCGGGGCCCATGTGCGCCGCTACGCCCCCCAGTGCCTCTCCAATCCACGGCCGCCTTTCCCGGCCCGGAACGCCTTACGCGGCCACCGCGAACCCGGCCCGCTCCAGCACCGCGCGCAAATGCCCATACCCCATCTTCGCATACGTCAGCGGATGGGCTTTTTCGGGATCCTGTTCGGCCTCGACCACAACCCAGCCCTCATAGCCCTTGAGTTCGGCAAACACCGAGGAAAAGTCGATCAGCCCATCACCGGGCACCGTATAGACCCCGGCCAGCACCGATTTGAGAAAGCTCCAGTCCTCCGAGTTCGATTTGAGCATGATTTCGGCGCGCACATCCTTTGTGTGCACATGCGCGATGCGGGAGAAATGATTGCGCGCCACCCGCGCCGGATCGCCCCCGCCCCATGTGACGTGCCCGGTGTCGAGCAGCAGATGCACGGCATCTCCGGTCGAGGCCATCAGCCGGTCGATCTCCGCTTCGGTCTGAACGATCGTCCCCATGTGATGGTGATAGACAAGATCGAGCCCGTAGGCCTGCTTGAGCTTGAGCGCAAACGCGGTCAACCGCATCCCGAACCGGGGCCAGGTGTCATGGGGCAAGATCGGCCGCTCCGACAGCGGCGTCTCCATCTGCCCATGGATGGCATTCGATGTCTCGCACACGATCATCACCGTGGACCCCATGTCGCGCAATAGCGTCGCATGAGCCGCAGCCGCCTCGATCTCGGCGTTCTCGTCGCGAACCAAAAGCGCGGTCGAGTACCACCCCGAAACCAGAGAATGCCCATGGGCATCGAGCACCGGCCGAAGCGCTTCGGCCTCACGCGGAAACTTGTTGCCCAGCTCCATCCCCGTAAACCCGGCCTCCCTGGCCTCGGCCAGACACACCTCCAACGGCGTCTCCCCGCCAATCTCGATCATGTCGTCATTGGACCACCCGATAGGATTCGCACCGATCCGGATCATTTTTCTGTCGTCTTTCTCATTGTGTTCACAAACCTCTCCTCCCCATCTCCGTCATCCCGGGCGAAGACCCGGGACCCGGTACCTGGCAGCGCCGGCAATATGTACCTCGTTCGTAACCCCCTGCGACTGCAACGTCACCGAGTGTACTGGATCCCGGATCAAGTCCGGGATGACCGTGGAGGCGAGGCAAGCGTGTACGCCCAACTCGGCTTCCGTCGCTTTTCACCCGTTTCTGTCTTCCCCAACCCATCCTCCCCACCCCCGTCATCCCGGGCGAAGACCCGGGACCCAGTACCCCCAGCGCCGGTGGTTTAAACCGTGCATCTCCCGGCCTTACGGCTGGAGGGCAGCAAACCGGTCATCCCAGTTGGGATTGTCTTTTTCGATCAGTTGCACCTTCCAGCTTCGCCGCCAGCGTTTGATCCGCTTTTCCTGCGCGATCGCCGCATCGATCGTGTCATGCGCCTCGAAATAGACCAGCCGGTCGACACCATAGCGGGCGGTGAACCGATCTGCTTTCCGCTCCTTGTGTTCGGGAATCCGCCGGAACAGATTGTTGGTGACCCCGACATAGAGTGTTCCGCCGATCCCGCTGGCGAGGATATAGACGTAATAGTGCCGCTCATCGATCATCGTTTCCCTCAATCGCCGAGCATACTGGATCCCGGATCAAGTCCGGGATGACCGCGGAGGAGAAACGAGCTTTGGAAAAATAGCTGCGGCCTTCGCAAACCGGTCGACCCTCTTTTCCCCAAGCGTGCCTCCCCACCTCCGTCATCCCGGGCGAAGACCCGGGATCCAGTACACGGCAGCGCCAGACATATCACCCGATCCGCTGCCCCTTGATCTTGTCCTCATACTCCGCCCGCTTCGCACGCACATCCGCCCGCTCGGACACCTCGGGCACCGCAACGTCCCACCAATGCCCGCCGGCCTCGGTCGCGACCAGCGGGTCGGTATCGATCACCACCACATTGACCCCGCCGCGCGCCCGCGCCTCGGCCAGTGCGGTTTCCAGCTCGGAAATCCCTCCAACCTTTTGCGCATGGGCCCCCATCGCGCCTGCATGCCCCACAAAGTCGATATCGGGCATCGCCTCTCTGCGCACATCCTCGAACAGATTGTTGAAATTTTTGCCCCCGGTCGCCATTTGCAGCCGGTTGATGCAGCCGAACCCGCGATTGTCGAGCAGGACGATGGTCAGCGCCAGCCCCATCATCACGGCGGTCGAAAGCTCGGAATTGGCCATCATGTAGCTGCCATCGCCCACCATGACGACAACCTCGTCATTGGGCCGCGCCAGCCTCACCCCCAGCCCCCCGGCAATCTCGTAGCCCATCGTTGAAAACCCGTATTCGAGGTGATAGCGCCCCGGGCTTTCCGCCTTCCACAACTTGTGCAACTCCCCGGGCAATCCCCCCGCCGCGCACACGACGATTGCGTCCCCCATCGTCCGCTGGGTCGCCCCGATCACTTGGGCATCCGAGGGCAGGGGCACATTGGTCGCCGCCGTCACGGCATCGGCCGCGTCCAGCCATCCGCGTTTGCCCTCGTTGGCCGCATCGCGCCAGCTTTGTGGCGCCCGCCATGGCCCCAGCCCGTCCCCGAGCGCCTCGAGCCCCACCCGCGCATCGGCCAGAAGGGGCATCGCCCCATGCTTGCCCGCATCGATCGCCGCAACGTTGAGCGCCACAAATTTCACACCCGGATTCTTGAACAGCGCCCACGATCCCGTTGTGAAATCGGCCAGCCGCGTTCCCACGGCCAAAACCACATCGGCCTGTTCCGCCAATTGATTGGCCGCGCTCGTCCCGGTCACGCCCACCGATCCCATATTGAGTGGATGGGAATGGGGCAGGGCCGATTTCCCCGCCTGCGTTTCCATCACCGGAATATCGTGCGCCTCGGCAAATCGTACCAACACATCGCTGGCCCCCGAATAGAGCACCCCGCCACCGGCGATCAGCACCGGCTGTTTCGCGCCCTCGATGGCCGCAACCGCCCGCGCCAACTCATCGGCATCGGGCCGCACCCGGCGTTGGGTGTGCACCGTCTCTGCAAAAAACGAGACTGGATAATCATAGGCTTCCGCTTGCGTATCCTGACACAGCGCCAGCGTCACCGGCCCGCACTCGGCCGGATCGGTCAGAACCTGCAGGGCCCGCCGCAGCGCCGGCATGATCTGCTCGGGCCGCGTGATGCGGTCGAAATATCGCGACACGGGCCTGAAACAATCGTTTGCCGAAACCGTCCCGTCGGCAAAATCCTCGACCTGCTGCAGCACAGGATCGGGCCGCCGGTTGGCAAACACGTCGCCGGGCAAAAACAAGACCGGCAGCCGGTTGACATGCGCCATTGCCGCCGCGGTCACCATGTTGGTCGCCCCCGGCCCGATCGAGCTTGTGCACGCCATCATCCGCCGCCGGAAACTGGCCTTGGCAAACGCAATCGCCGCATGGGCCATGCCCTGCTCGTTATGGGCGCGATAGGTCGGCAGTTTCTCGCGCACGCCATAGAGCGCCTCGCCCATGGCCGCGACATTGCCATGCCCGAAAATCGCCCACACCCCGCCAAACAGCGGCACTCGTTCGCCTTCGATCTCGGTCATCTGCGCCGCCAGAAACCGCGCGACGGCCTGCGCCATGGTCAGTCTGATCGTTTCGGTCATTGCTCCCGCGCCTCCCATGCATCCACCAGCGCCCCGAACCGCTCGGCCATATCGGCAACCGCTTCGCTATCGTCCATCTCCCCAGCCAACCATTTTTCGGCGGCACCGGCAAAGATCGTCCGCCCCACGGCAAATCCTTTGACACTTGCCGATCCCGCCGTTGCCTTGAACGCCGCTTCCAACGCGTCGGCCGGCGCATCGAGCCCCAAAAGCACCACCCCGCGGCACCAGGGATCGTTGACCTTGATTGTCTCATCGATCAGCGCCCAGGCGCCCGCATCGGCCTGTGGTTCGAGCTTCCACCAGTCGGGCTTGATCCCCGCCGAATAAAGCTCGGTCAGAACCCGCGGCACCGTATCGGCCTCCATTGGCCCGTTCTTGCCCGCTATGATTTCGATCAGCACCTCGCGCCCCACGCTGCGCGCCGCATCGTAAAGCGCACCCAGCTTTTCGGTCTGTTCAAGCCGCATATCGTCGGGATCGTCGGGATGGAAAAACGCCAGGCATTTGATGGTATGGTCCACCGGCCATTCGACCAGCCGGCTGCCCATGTCTTGTGAAAATTCGAACTTGAGCGGCCGCGACCCGGGCAGTTCCACCGGCCGCCCGATCCAGAAGTCGGGCACTTTGGCCGCCGCGAACAGCGCCGCGCGCCCGTATTTTTCATCGAGCAGCATCCCGAACCCGTCGCGCCCGTCGGCCACCTTGGCCGCCGCCTCGACGGCCAAAAGCTTGAAGCCGGCAATCCGGTCCCGGTCGGCTCCGGCCCGCTCCGCCATCTCCTCGAACTGGCTCCGATGGTCGATGGCCAGCGCCTTGAGGCTCGCATACGCCCTGCGCCGCCCGGTCGTTGCCCAGTGAATGTGGTTGAGCACCCGATCCTTGCGCAGCGCGGTGTATTCGCTGCCCTGTTCGAGGAAAAAGCTCAACTCCTCGAAACTGGGGATTTCCGGCGAACACAACAGCCGCGACACCGCAAACGCCCCGCAGGCATTGGCCCAGGTCGCACAGGTCTCCAGCGTCTCCCCGCGCAGCCAGCCGCGCAAAAACCCGCTCATGAAGGCGTCCCCGGCCCCCAGCGTGTTATAGACTTCAATGGGGAACCCTTTGCCCACGATGCCATCTTCGATATTGTCCGGGATCGCGCCATCATAAACGATGCACCCCATCGGGCCGCGCTTCAGGACGATCAGGGCGGAGGAGACCTGTCTGATCGCCCTGAGCGCGGCATCCAGATCGGTCTCTCCTGAGCCGATCAGGATTTCCTCCTCGGTTCCCACGATGAGGTCGCAATGGGGCAGCACCGATTTGAGCCGCTCGGACACCGTGTGCGAACGGATATAGCGCTCCTCGCCCGCACCGTGCCCGGCCAGCCCCCAAAGATTGGGACGAAAATCGATGTCGAAGATCACCTTGGCGCCATAGCCCTTGGCAAAAGTCATGGCGATCTTTTGCGCCGCCGAGGTGTGCGGCCGGGAAAAATGGGTGCCCGTCACCAGCACCGACCGGGCCCGCGCGATGAAGTCCTCGGAAATATCACCCTCGGTCAGCGCCATGTCGGCGCAATCCTCGCGATAAAAGATCAGCGGAAAACGCGCGTCGTCCTCGACGCCCAGAATGGCCAGCGCCGTCAGCCGATCCTTGTCGGTGACGATCCCCTCGGTCGAAGCGCCCTCGCGGGCCATCTGTTCGGTGATGAACCGCCCGAAGGCTTCATCGCCCACCCGTCCCAGCCAGGCCGATTTGAGCCCCAGCCGCGCCGTGCCGATGGCGATATTGGCCGGGCACCCGCCCACCGATTTGGCAAAGCTTGCAACGTCCTCGAGCCGCGCGCCGATCTGCTGGCCGTAAAGGTCGACCGAGGCGCGCCCGATGGTGATGACGTCGAGCGTCTTCTCCCGCTCTTCCATGGCGCTGGCCTCCCGCAATCCAGACGATTAGTCGTCGCCTTTCTAGATAGCCTCGATTGAAACATCAATTCCGAAAATCTGTCAATTCGGAATATATGTTCCATTTTTCCGATTGCATTCCACCGGCGGGTGAAGCAAAAAGGCAATTGTGCAAATGTTGGCCAACAACGCGGTCAACATCGCACAAGTCCATAGATTTTACAGCCAATGTTGCGTTTGTTGGCTGCGCATTTCGGGAGGGTTTCATGCTGCGTTTCGGAATTCTGGGGGCGGGCCGCATCGGCAATGTCCACGCCCGCGCCATCGCGTCCTCGGGCCGCGCCATCGCGTCCTCGGGCCGCGCCACCGTCGGCTATATCGCCGACGCCATGCCCGACGCGGCAGAAAAACTGGCCGCTGTCGTCGGCGCAAAGACCGCATCCGTCGAGGACATCATCGCGTCCTCCGACATCGATGCCATCCTCATCGCCACCCCCACCGACACCCATGCTGACCTGATCGAACAGGCCGCCCGCGCCGGCAAGGCCATCCTGTGCGAAAAGCCGGTATCCCTTTCGGTCGAGCGGATCGAGGCTTGCCTGCAAGTCGTTGAAAAAGCAGGCGTTCCCTTGATGATCGGCTTTCACCGGCGCTACGATCCCAACTTCGCTGCCCTCGAAAAGCGCCTGCGCTCGGGCGAAATCGGCGATCCTGAAATCATCACCATCACCTGCCGCGATCCGTCTGCACCCCCCGTCTCCTATATCGAGCGCTCGGGTGGGCTCTACCGCGACATGATGATCCACGATTTCGACATGGCCCGCTTTCTTTTGGGCGATGAAGAGCCGGTCGCCGTCCACGCCCTTGGTGGCGTCCTCACCGACCCCGAAATCGGTAAGGCCGGCGATATCGACACCGCCAGCGTCCAGATGCAGACCGCTTCGGGCAAGATCGTCGTCATCACCAATTCCCGCCGTGCCACCTATGGCCACGATCAGCGCATTGAAGTCCATGGTTCAAAAGGGCTTTTACGCGCCGCCAATATCCACGACACCACGGTCGAGCTCGCCAATGACGCCGGCTGGATCCAGGACAAGATCCCTTTTTCCTTCGTCGAGCGTTATCAGGCCGCCTACACCGCCGAAATTCACAAATTCCTCGATTTTCTCGAGCAGGGGGAAGCCCCGCGTGCCTCGGGCCATGACGGGCTGATGGCCCAGAAACTGGCCGAAGCCGCCAGCGAGAGCCTGAAAACCGGGCAGGTGATTTCGGTCAAATAAAAGGGGCGGCCTTAAGCGCGATCAGAAAAAGTTGCAGACTTTTTCGGTTCGATCGCGCGACAAAAAAGGGCGGCCCCGCCGGGCCGCCCCACTTTCTCGGTCATCCGGTTTTAGCGGAAGACATAAACGATTTCCCGGCTGGCCGGGTCGATCAGCACCGGCTGACCGTTGATATAGACGTAGTCATATTCGTAGTCCGGGATAGCCTCGGCCGTCACCGTTTCGGGCACCTGAGCCCCGACCACCACTTCACCTTCCAGATAGACCGGCTCCATGGGGTTGGACGTCACATAAGTGCGCGCGCTTTCCGGCGGATCGACGACAACACCGGCCGTCGCGCCCAGCCCGGCACCGATAGCGGCCCCAACGGGCCCACCGATCAGGGCACCGGCAATCGCGCCACCGGCCGCGCCGGTCACCGTCGAATTGGCGGTTGTGGAGGGTTCGGCAACGCCCACCAGTTCGGGCGGACGTTCGGTCAGAACGATAGGCTCACCCTGAGCCTGGGCCGCGACGGTCAGATAGTCGGAATAGGCATAGCCCATGGTGCCGTCATAATCGATTTCGCACCACATCGAATCCGCCACACAGCCGGTCACCGTGGCGCTGTCGCCCGAGGCGATCACGCCCACGGTTTCAAACTGCGGGCCGGGGCCCGAGCGGATGTTGAGGTCGGTCGTTGCGGTGGCCGTGGCGGTCTGCGCCAGCGCCGTTCCCGTCATCAAAAGTCCGGCTGTTGTTGCCAGAACTGTTTTTGCAAGAGCGTTTTTCATTGTTCGTACTCCGTTGCTTGGGCGAACAAACCTCTTTCCGAAGCCGGCGCGATGGCCGGTCCGGTATTGGCTTGTTCTGTTTTTCCCCGCGGCAACCGAACGGGACAGGAAACACTTGGTTCCACACAGCAATAGCATTGAAAAACAATCAAATTTCGGTGTGCTGCGCATGCAACACGATGGCATACCTCGCTTTCAAAGGGAGACAGGGCGCCCGTCGACCCACAGCTGCCCGTCTGGTTTGAGCACCTTGGCAAGCACCGCGTGCGCCTTCAGGCCCGTTTCAGGATGGCGCCCGTCGAGTGCGCCCACGCGCACCGCCACGGCCAGATCGAACGGCGCCTCTCCGCGCTCGAGCGTAAGATCCTCGATTGCTATTTGCCGGAATTCGAGAAGGCCCGCCGCCATTTCCTGCACCGATCCGGTTCGCGCCAATGCGATCGCCCTGGCCGACCGGTCGATGGCCACCACCTTGCCCGTCCCCATGCGCCGAGCCATCTCGCGCGCCATCACGCCCGGCCCGCAGCCGATTTCCAGCACGCGCATGTCCGGCGCCAGCGGCAATGCATCAACTATGGCCAGCAAGCGTCCTGAAATGGTGTTCCCCATGCTCACCCCCCGTGTCGGGACAAGGATTGCGCTTGGCGCGACGCTGCGCAAGCGGCCCGGCAATTGACGCAGGCTCACCCGCCGGGCTAGGTCAACACCAGAGGTAAAGCCCATGCGCACCGACAACCGGCTCTCCCGCATGCTCCATGTGTTGATCCACATGAGCAAGATGGAGGGAGCAGCGACGTCAGAAACAATGGCCAGAATGTTATCGACCAATCCCGTGGTCGTGCGCCGCACCATGGCGGGGCTGCGCGAGGCGGGCTATGTCACCTCGTCCAAGGGCCACAATGGCGGCTGGGAACTGGCGACGCCGCTCGAAAAGATCACGATGGCCGATATCTACCGCGCGTTGGGTTCACCCGAAATGTTTGCGCTGGGCCTCGCCAATGACGATCCAAAATGTCTCATCGAAAAAGCCGTTAATGCCCGCATCGGCGATACTCTGGCTGCCGCTGAGGCCATGATTGTCGACCGGTTCGGATCGATGACCCTGGCTGAAATCCGCGACGATTTCGAAAAAGGCATGGCCGCCATCAGCTGAATGTCGATTGGTCCTAACCCTCGCCCCTCCGGGTAGAGGGTGGTCGGCAGACCGCTGAGAGGGCCTTGAGCGATCGCGGTTCTCTCCGCGTTGCCACTACACCCCTTTTTCCTTGCGCCTGTCGGCCAGCGCCACGGTCAGCGCCATGGCCAGCGTCATGGTCGCGCTCATCGACCGGAACCCCTCGAAATCGGCTTCGGCCACCTCGAACCACGCCTCGGCCTGCGAGGCCAGCGGCGAAAAGATCGAGTCGGTGATCGCCACCACCTTGGCGCCCGCCTCGCGCACCTGGGTGGTCAGCGCCAGCGTTTCGCTGGCATAGGGTGTAAAGCTGATGGCGATGGCGGCATCCTTGCCGTTGGCGAAATTGGCCTGCTCGGCCGCCAGCCCGGCCACCGCATCGATCAGGATGGTGCGAATGCCCAGCTTGCCCATGGCATAGGCCATATATGAAGTCACCGGAAACGAGCGCCGCAGCCCGATCAGGTAAACGGTCTGGGCCGCCTCGAGCACGTCGAGCGCCCGCTCGAACACCGCCGGATCGTGCCGGGCGGTCAATGCCGAGATCGAGCGCAGCGAGGCTTCGGCGAACCCCTCAAGGATCATGGATGGGCGCGGCGAGCCTTCCCCGTGCTCGCGCAATTGCGCCATGCGCTCGTCATAACCAAGCACCTGGTCGCGCAGCCGCGAACGAAACACTTCCTGCAGTCCCGAAAAGCCCTGATATCCCAGTGCCTGGGAAAACCGCACAAGCGTCGAGGGCTGCACATGGGCCTTGGCGGCAATCGACGCGGCGGTGCCAAAGGCGATCTCGTCGGGATTGTTGAGCGCATATTCGGCCACCTGGGTCAGCCGGCGCGGCAACTCTTCCCAGCGCGCCAGAACGCGCTCGCGCAAAGCCGCGAAATCGCGCGGCACATCGATCTGCTCTGCGCTGTCCATCGCCTTGCTGCGCCCCATGCTCGGATTCTCCTGATCTTATCCCCAGCCGGCCCGTTGCATCTATACTCGTCCAGCCATTGTCCCCGGGATTTGCCCGGGCGCCTTTTCGCCGCAAAACGGCGCTGAAAACCTGATTTTTCCCGCTCTTTGGCCACCAATTTTCCTCGGTCCGGTTCGATTGGGCCTTGACGCATTCTGCACGAAATGGAATAAACATTCCACAAATATAAATAGTGCACCAAGTGTTCTATTTGTGGGGAGCAGGAGGAGGGAGAGGAAGATGGCCGAAACCGGCACGGCACTTCTCGAAGCGCGCGGCATCGCCAAGTATTTCGGCGCCATCACCGCGCTGGACGACGTCAATTTCCACGTCGGTCACGGCGAGGTGTTGGGGGTTGTGGGTGACAATGGCGCGGGTAAATCCACGCTGATGAAAATCCTCTCCGGGCTCTATCAGCCCTCGAAAGGCGAGCTGATTTTCGATGGTCGCCCGGTCCATTTTTCCAGCCCCAAGGACGCCCGCGGCAAGGGCATCGAGATGGTCTATCAGGACTTCGCGCTGGCCGGGAACATGCCCATCTATGAAAACATCTATATGGGCCGCGAGCCGGGCAGAAGGCTCGGGCCTCTGACCATCATCGACCACAAGAAGGCCCGCGAGATGGCCCAGTCCCATCTCGATAATCTCCACATCCACGTCAAATCGGTGTCCCAGAACACCGAGGATCTCTCGGGCGGCCAGCGCCAGGCGGTCGCCATCGCGCGCGCCACGGCGTTCGACGCCCAACTCGTCATCATGGACGAACCCACCGCCGCCCTTGCCATCAAGGAAGTCGGCAAGGTGCTTGACCTCATCAAAAGGCTGAAAGACCGAGGGGTTGCCGTGATCGTCATCTCCCACCGCATGGACGATATCTTCTATTGCTGCGACCGGGTCATGGCGCTCTATCAGGGCACCAACTTCGCCGAAAGCGAACTCGGCGACACGTCCCGCAACGAGGTCATCGGCTGGATCATGGGCACCAAGGGACACACCGAATCCCTGGCCCACGACAGGCTGCACTAGGGCAGGGCGGGCGCAATGTTTTACAATCCCAAACTCTCGAAATTTCTTGAATCCTACGGCATCGTCCTCGTCGTGATCGTGATGATGGTGGTTATCGCCCTCTCGCGCCCCGAAGTGTTTTTGACGCCCCAGAACCTCACCAATATCCTGAAACAGAACGCCACACTGGCGCTGGTTGCCTTGGGCATGTTCGTGGTGATCGTCACCGCCGGCATCGATCTTTCGGTCGGCTCGACAATGGCACTTTCCATGGTCACCCTTGCGCTCGCCAGCCGCATGGGCCTGCCCTGGCCGCTCGTCCTTATGGTCGGCCCGCTGGTCGGCATCGCCGTGGGGGTGGTCAACGGGGTGGGGCTGACTTGGCTCAGGCTCCCACACCCCTTCATCATGACCTTGGGAACGCTCAACGCGGTGCGCGGCATCGCCTATCTGGTGACCAACGGTGCTCCGATTTCCGGGCTCCAGGAAGAAGTCCGCTATCTGGGCCAGGCCTATTACGATCTGGGCTTTCTTGCCCCGCCGGCCGGCATTCCGGCCAGCCTGATCGTTGTCGCGGTCTGCGCGGTGGGGTTGTGGTTCTTTCTCGAAAAAACCAGTACCGGCCGCCACATCTACGCCATCGGCGGCAATCCGCAGGCGGCGCGCGTCTCGGGCGTCAATGTCGATAAGGTTCTGGTTCTGGTTTACGTCATCTCCGGCTTCATGGCCGGTCTGGGCGGGCTGCTCTTGGCGGGCCGGACCGATTCCGGTTTCCCCAATGCGGGCCTGATGCTCGAACTCGACGCCATCGCGGCGGTCATCATCGGCGGCGCATCGTTCTTTGGCGGACGCGGCACCGTGCTGGGGGTTCTGGCCGGCGTGCTCATCATGGGCCTCCTGCGGAACGGGCTCAATATCAACAATGTCAGCTCGTTCTGGCAGATGGTGCTGATCGGCGTCGTGATCATCTTTGCGGTCTGGATCGACGTGGTCCGCCGCAGAGCGTCGGTCAGACAATAAGGTTTACGACCGTCCGGTGCGCTCCAGCCGGAACGGTCGACGATCAAACGGAGACTGGTCGAAAAGGGAGGACCACGAAATGAAAGCAGTGCTTCTGGCAGGCTTGGCGCTCGGCGCCATGACCGTAGGCGCTCAGGCGCAAACCTATGTTCTGGGCATGAAGGGCCCCGGCGCGGGCAATCCGTTCTGGGCCGCCGTCGAGGCCGGCGCCATGGCGGCCGGCGAGGAACATGGGGTCGACGTGATCGTCGTGGCCCCGCCCCAGGAATCCGACGTTCAGGCCCAGATCAACCAGATCGAGGATCTGATCGCCCAGGGCGTGGACGGCATCGCGCTGGCTCCAACCGATCCCAATGCGCTGGCCCCGGTTGTCGATTCCGCCATCGCGCAGGGCATCCCGGTGGTGTTCGTCGATACCCGCGGCACCAATGAGGGCGTGTCCTTTATCGGCACCAACAACCAGGTCGGCGCGGCGCTTGCGGCCCAATATATGTGCGACAATCTCGAAGCCGGGTCCGACGTTGCCATTCTTCAGGGGCTTATCAGCCAGTCGACGGGCCAGCAGCGCGCCCAGGGCGCCCATGACGGCCTGACCGAATGCGGGCTCAACATCGTTGCCGAACAGCCTGCCAACTGGGATCGCGCCATGGGTCTGTCTGTTGCCGAAACCATTCTGGCGGGCAATCCCAACATCAAAGGCATTTTCGCGTCCAACGACAACATGGCGCTCGGTGCCGTCGAGGCGCTCAAGCAGGCCGCCATGCTCGAAAGCGTCATGGTCGTCGGCTTTGACGCCAATCCCGACGCCGCCAATTCCATCATTGCCGGCGAAATGACGGCCTCGATCGCCCAGGCGCCCGACAATATGGGCCGCTTCGGCATCGAGTCCCTGATTGCTCTGAACAACGGGGAAACCATCGAGGAGTGGGTCGATACCGGCACCGTTCTTGTCGATGCGTCCAACGCCGCAGACTACCAGTAACAGGGCCATCAAAGACGCCCGACTGTGACAAAAGAAAAACGGCGCGACACAAATCGCGCCGTTTTATAGCCATTATCCTTGAAATTTTCCCGCCAAGGCGCGTATTCTAGCCTCCTTCGCGAGAGCGCGAAGGGCAAGAGCAACCTCCGGCGGCAATATGGGTTTCCCATATTCCGCCGTCTTTTTTTGTCCGGAGCGCTTCAATGACATCCCTCGGCGTCGGCCTCATCGGAACCGGCTATATGGGCAAGTGCCACGCGCTCGCCTGGAACGCCGTCGCGCCGGTCTTCGGCGATGTCGAGCGCCCCCGTCTTGTCCACCTCGCCGAAGCCAATGCCGATCTGGCGGCAAAGCAGGCCGCGGCGCTGGGCTTTGCCAAATCGACAGGCGACTGGCGCGAGCTGATCGCCGACCCCGATGTTGATATTGTTTCCATAACCACGCCCAATGCCTTCCACCCCGAAATGGCCATCGCCGCGCTCGGGGCCGGCAAGCATGTCTGGTGCGAAAAACCAATGGCTCCCGCCTTTGCCGATGCCGAGCGCATGGCCGAAGCGGCGCGAGCTTCGGGCCGGGTGGCGGTCTTGGGGTACAATTACATCCAGAACCCGCTCATCCGCCACATCGGAAAATTGCTGGCCGAAGGGGCGATCGGCAGGGTCCATTCGGTGCGGGTCGAAATGGACGAAGACTTCATGGCCGACCCTGCTGCGCTCTTTTATTGGAAGAGCGAGGCGAGTTCAGGCTATGGCGCGCTTGATGATTTCGGCGTCCATCCGCTCTCGATCCTCTCGAAATTGCTCGGCCCCGCCGAACAGGTCATGGCCGACCTTGCCAAACCGTTCCCCACCCGTCCCACTCAGGACGGCAAGGACCGCGAGGTGGAGACCTTCGATATCGCCCACATTCTTCTGCGCTTTGCGGGCGGCGTATCGGGCGCGATCCAGCTTTCGCGCTCCGCCTGGGGCCGCAAGGGCCGTATCGCGATCCAGATTTTCGGGTCCGAAGGCACCATCGCCTACGATCAGGAGCGCATGAACGAACTCCAGATCTTCACCCGCGAGGGCCGGGCCAGCGAACAGGGGTTCCGCACCGTGCTGACAGCGCCCATCCATCCGCCCTATGACAAATTCATTCCCGCGCCCGGCCACGGTCTGGGGTTCAACGAGCTCAAAATCATCGAAGCCCGCGAAGTGATGTGCGCCATCTCCGGGGAGACGGCGCACGTCATCGATTTTCAAGAGGGGCTGGCCATCGAAAAGACCATACATGCCATCGCGCACAGCCATCGCGATGGCTGCTGGGTGAGGCTCTAGAGTGCTTCCAGGATAAGCATGTCCTCGACCCGATCGGGGATGGGCACCACTTATCCGGTTCGGAAGCGCGACAACATAAAGTCTATGCCATCTGCAGCCGGCTCGGCGTTGCCCGGCGCTCGCTCCACAGGATGAAGCTCGACGCGCCGAGGATCAAAAGCGCACCCGGCCAGAACCAGATGGCCGGTACCTGCGAAAGAGCGACCCAGCCCAAAAGCGTATTGAGCGGCAGTTTGAGATCATCGAAAGGCTGCAGATAGGTGGCGTCGGCCACCTTGTAGGCAAAGCTCAGGAAATACTGCGCCCCGGCCGTCACCAGCCCCAAGAGCACGATCAGCATCAACGGATCGCCCAACGGAAGTTGAAAATCGAACCCTGTCGCCAGTCCTGCCGGCAACGCGCCCACCGGCAGCACCGCGACGGCTATGCCAACCAGCAACCCGATCAGAAAGTGGTTGGGCGTAATCAGCACCAGCATGTAAAGCGTGAGCGATTCAGGCTCTTCGTCGCGGCTCAGATAACGCGTGATGACCGAAACCGAACCCCAGCACAGCGCCGCCAATACGGGCAAAAGCGAAGCGAGAGTGAACTGCTCGGTGCCGATCTGGGAGACCATCACGGCACCGACAAAACCGGTAATCGTCGCGCCAAGCCGCTGCACGGTCAGGCGTTCGCCCAGAAACAGCGTTGCGCCGAGCAGAATGAAGAACGGCCCCGTCATCGACAGCGCCACCATCTGCCAGACCGGCACACCCAGCGCGAACCCGAAGGCGAAGAACTGCACGCCGAGCGCCGAAAGCAACGCGCGGATCTCGTGCCAATAGGGATGTTTTGTGCGCAACTTCGAAACCCCGATCCGCAGGATCAGCGGCAGGGCAAAAAGCGTTGCAATAATATATTGCCAGAACACCACGGCTGTGGAGGGCACACCCATCTGATAGGTGATGATCGGCGTCAAAATGTTGGTAATGGCAAAAGTAATGCCGGCCCCGACCATGAATGCGGCGCCCAGAACGGGTGCGTGGGGCAGGGAGGAAATCTGGTTCATCTGTCGTCCTTTCCGTAACCAGTTTCCTCAGGGTTACGGGAGACGACACCGCGAGCGCTCCGCACCCTCAAAGGATATCGGCACGCGACAAGGCGCAATTCCCGTTCTCTCTCATCCGGACTATGACCGTCGGCTTCGGAGTTGCACCGAATCTGCTGACCCTCGCCAATCTGGCGCGGCGCTCGCGGGCTTCAGTCCCAAAGACTGTCACCGCCGGTGGGGACTTTCACCCCGCCCTGAGAACGTAGATCTAAAAAATGAAGCGTTCCATCGTGAAACGCCGATGGACAATTTAGGCGCGTCGTGCACGCCAATCAAGCGGCCAAAAGAAAAAGGACTGTCCGATAACTCGAACAGTCCTTCCATGATACCGTCACACGGGGTGACTTGAACCGTTGGAACCGTTTGCACCAAGCGGTTCGGAGAGAAGGGTTTACTTCGCCGAGGGCTGCCTCGTCGAAATCACCTCATACCCAAAGTCGCTCCCGCCTGCGCGGATCTCACTAGACATTGGATCACCTCCTTTCGCTTGGTTAAGACCATGATCATGTTGGCCTGATTTCATAACTCTGGCAACCCTGTTTTGCTTCACCGGTTCTGCACGAATGTTTGAGTGGGTTTAAGAATAAGAGGGATTCTCAAAGGCTTGCTGCTGTTCCATACTTCCCCGTCTCGAATCAGGCGCGCCCTGTCCGGGAGAAGTCCTCGCGTGCCAGCGACACGGTTTCGGCGATGAAATCGGCCACCACCGAAACCCGTTTGATCGCTCGCACATCCTCGTGCATCACCGTCCAGTAGTTCCGCACCAGTCCCAGTTCGGGCAAGACCGGCACCAGTTCGCCATGTCTGTGCGCCAGGAAATCGTGCAGGATGCCGATGCCGGCGCCGCCCCGGACCGCCTCGGTCTGACCGAGTGCGCTCGACACCTCGATATCGGAGCGCCAGCCTTTCCAGATGTCGCGGGCATAATCGAGCGAGGGCGTGAAAATCAAATCCTCCACGTAGCCCACAAGACTATGATCTTTCAGATCGGCCACCGTTTTGGGCAGGCCGCGCTGTTTGACATAGTCGGACGATGCGTAGAGCCCGAGCCGGTAATCGACAAGCTTGCGACACACCAGCCGCCCCTCGGTCGGCCGCGCCACGGTAATCGCGATATCGGCTTCACGGCGCGATAGTGAAAAGCTGCGCGGCACGGGCACCAGTTGCACCGTCAGGCCCGGATGCCGGGCGCGCAACTGGCCCAGCCTCGATGCCAGAAACCCCACCCCGAACCCGTCCGGCGCCCCAACCCTGACGGTGCCCGAAATCGCCGCATCGGTGCCCCCGATCACCGATTGCGCGCTGAGTGCAGCGGTTTCCATGAGCTCGGCGCGCTCGAGCAGGGCTTCACCCTCCGCGGTCAGATCGCACCCATTGGTGCGCCGCACGAAAAGCCGCGCGCCCATGGAGTCTTCAAGCGCACCCAACCGCCGCGCCACCGTCGCATGATTGACGCCCAGTCCCCGCGCCGCGGCCAGAATCTGCCCCGCGCGCGCGATCGCCAGGAATATTCGAATATCGTCCCAGTTCATTTGGCTCTACGGTTTTTGCACATCGAATGTGAAATCTATCACGTTGATGCTATAATAATAGACGTTCATTCTCGCGGGGATTTTTCACGGAGCGAGCAATGAAGACCATCAGGCATTTCATCGACGGCACCCAATTTGCGGGCCATTCGGACCGGACGGCAGAAATCTTCAACCCCGCAACCGGAGAGGTCTCGGCCAAACTCGCCCTTGCCGATAAGACGGACCTCGACGCCGCCATCAGCTCCGCAGCCGCAGCCCAGCCGGCTTGGGCCGCCACCAATCCCCAGCGCCGGGCGCGGGTGTTTTTCCGCTTCGTCGCTCTGGTCAACCAGCACATGGACGAACTGGCCGAACTGCTCTCGGCCGAGCACGGCAAGACCATCGAGGATTCCAAAGGCGATATCGTGCGTGGCATGGAGGTCGCCGAATTTGTCTGCGGCATCCCCCATCTGCAAAAGGGCGAGTTCACCGAAGGGGCCGGTCCGGGGATCGATATGTATTCAATGCGTCAGCCGCTCGGCATAGGCGCGGGCATAACCCCGTTCAATTTCCCGGCCATGATCCCCATGTGGATGTTCGCCCCCGCCATTGCGGCGGGCAACGCCTTCATTCTCAAGCCCTCCGAACGCGCCCCCTCGGTCCCCATGCGGCTGGCCGAACTGATGATCGAGGCGGGCCTCCCCGCCGGTATTCTCAACGTCGTCAATGGCGACAGGACCGCCGTCGATGCCATCCTCGCCCACGATGAAATTGGCGGCGTGAGTTTTGTCGGCTCCACGCCCGTCGCTCGGCACATCTATGCGACCTCCGCTGCCCACGGCAAGCGTGTGCAGGCCTTCGGCGGCGCCAAGAATCACATGATCATCATGCCCGACGCCGATATCGAAAAGGCCGCCGATGCGCTGATCGGTGCCGGCTATGGCTCGGCGGGCGAACGCTGCATGGCAATCTCGGTCGCCGTCCCGGTCGGCGAGGAAACCGCCGACCGTCTGGTCGCCGCGCTCACGCCACGCGTCGAAGGCCTGAAAATCGGTCCTTACACCGATCCCGCAACCGACCTTGGCCCGGTGATCACCAGCGCGGCGCAGCAGCGCATCCTCTCGCTCATCGACAGCGGCAAAGCGCAGGGCGCCGATCTCGTCGTCGATGGTCGCGGCTTCTCCTTGCAGGGATATGAAAACGGCTATTTCGTCGGCGGCACGCTGTTCGACCGCGTCACCCCCGACATGGACATCTACCGCGAGGAGATTTTCGGCCCGGTGCTTTCGGTCGTTCGTGCCCCCACCTATGAGGAGGCCCTTTCGCTGCCGCTCAGGCACCCCTATGGCAATGGCGTCGCCATCTTTACCCGCGATGGCGATACGGCTCGCGATTTCGCCTCGCGCATCAATATCGGCATGGTGGGCATCAACGTGCCCATTCCCACCCCGCTGGCTTACCATTCCTTCGGCGGCTGGAAGGCCTCGGCCTTCGGCGATCTCAACCAGCACGGCACCGATTCGATAAAGTTCTGGACCCGCACCAAGACCGTCACCGCCCGTTGGCCCTCGGGGCTCAAGGAAGGCGCGCAGTTCTCAATGCCGACAATGGCTTAAACGAAAAAGGCCGCCCCGGAGGGCGGCCTTTTTTGAGTGTGGTCAGGAAAAGTTGGAGACTTTTCCGGTTCAACCGCACGACTAGGAATGGTTCAGGTCAGGATATATCGCCTGCGATACTCGCTGGCTGCATAGATAAGAACCACGGCAACCGCGACCCCGCCGACAAGCTGGATCCAATCGACTCCTGATAGCATCAGTGTAGCCAGTTCCAATCCGTTCCAGGGCTGCCCGGCCAGCCAGTAGCCCTCGAAATCGAGGCCCTCGAAACTCAGTTCGAACCGCTGCGTGATGAAGGCCCAAAAGGCGCCCTCCTGCAATATGTTGCGCATCACGACCCGTTCGAACAGCCCGATCACCGCCGGTATCAGGAAGGCCAGCGGAATGGCCCAGCGTTTGAATATGGTGCCCAGCAGCCCCACCCACGCCAGGAACGGCAGGTACCAGAGCAGGGCGATCGCAAACAGCACGATGGCCGAGGCCATGATGTTGACCCAGGCGCCCAGCGTTTCCCCTATGGTTGGCGGTGCGAACCCGCCAAGGAAATTGCTGGCGACCACTGTCGGCAGATAGGCGATCACCCCGGTGATGGCCAGCGCAAGCAGGATCGCCGTGGGAAACACCGTGAGCGATGCGGCCACCTTGGACCCGAAGATTTTCAGATCGCTCTGGGGCATCGATTTCCAGAACAGCATCGAATTGTTGCGGCTGTCGGCCGAAAAGGCATCACCGTAGTAAAAGAACAGCATGATGATCAGATAAACCAGCCACCCTGCCGCCCCCAGTGCAAAGGCCGTTTCGTAAAAGCGCAGCACCGTGGGCAGGGTTCCGCTGAACTCGCCGCGGAAATCGGTCCCGAACACGGCATAGATCGCCGCCAGAGATCCCAGTGCCAGCAACAGGATCGGGCCGTAGATGAACGCGCCGCGATGCTCGAGATATTCGCGTTTGATAAGCGCAATGAAGGCCTGCATCAGGCAGCTCCCGCATTATGAGTTTCACGCTGCATGAGCGCGACGAAAAGGTCCGAAAGGCTCGGGGTGGAAATCTGGCCCAGCGGTGCCAGTGTTTCGCGGTCCACACCGTCAAAGATCATGACCGTCTGGCCGAACCGGCTTTCGATATAGACTGGATTTAGTGCCCTGGCGGCATCGAGATGGGTGGGGTCGGCAATCACCAACTGGCAATAGCGCGTGTTGACCGTTTCCATCTGCATATGGACGATCAGCTCACCATCGCGGATGAACATGATGTCCGAGAGCATGAACTCGATTTCGTCCACCTGATGGGTGGTGATCAAGAGCGTGCGCTCCTCGGTCATGTAGTCTTCGAGCAGCCGCCGGTAAAACCGCTTGCGATAGGTGATGTCGAGTCCCAGCGTGGGTTCGTCCAGCACCAGAAGCTTGGCGTCGATCGCCATGACCACGGCAAGATGAAGCTGGGCGATCATCCCCTTGGAAAGGTTCTTGATCTTGGCTTCGGGCTTGATGTCGGTGCCCGAAAGAAAATCGCGTGCCTTGTCCTGGGAAAAATTGGGATGGATGTTGCTTAGGAGAGCAAACAACTCCCGCACCCGAAGGAACCGGGGCAGGGATGCGACGTCGGATATGAACGCCACATCGTTCATCAGCGTGGCGCGGTTGGCGAAGGGGTCGAGCCCTAAAACCTCGATCTTGCCCTCGCACTGGGTCAGGCCCAGCAGCGCATTGAGCGTCGTGGTCTTGCCCGCGCCATTGTGCCCGACCAGCCCGTAGATGCGGCCGGCCGGAATGTCGAAATCGAGCCCGTGCAATATCTCGTTCTTGCCGAACTGCTTGCGCAGACCGCGCGCGGAAACGATCGGGTTTTCAGCGGTCATTTCTCGTCTCCATCTTTGAGCAGATCACCGGTGGAAAGCCCGAGCGCTGAAATCCGCGCCGCAATCGCCGGCCAGTCCTCTTTGAGAAATTTGTCTCTTTCATGGGCCAGAAGGGCAGCCCGCGCCCCCTCGGTCACATACATGCCGAGCCCCCGGCGTTTTTCCACGGTGCCCATATCCACCAGTGACTGGTATGATTTGGTTACCGTCAATGGGTTGACCGAAAGATCGGTCGCCACTTGTCGGACAGAGGGCAGGGGGTCGCCCTCATTGATCGCCCCGTTGAGGATCATCTCGATCATCCTTTGCCGGATTTGCAGAAATATCGGTTGGTCGTCGCGCCACTGGGTCATGTGTGCTTCCGTGTAGTGTGCTATATAACTAAAACACCGGCACACCACTGTCAAGCACCTTGTCGCACGCTTCGGTCTGGCTTAGCGTAGCGGGACAATCGATACATCGGGGAACAGGATGGCTGGTGAAGCGGCACATGGTTTTGATCTTCTTCCAGTCGTCGGGATTCTGGCGGCCGGTGTCGTTGCCGTTCCCATTTTCAAGCGAATCGGTCTCGGTTCCGTGCTCGGCTATCTGGCCGCCGGTCTCGCCATCGGCCCGTTCGGCCTTGCCGTCATAACCCACCCCGACACCATCCTGCACACCGCCGAACTCGGCGTCGTCATGTTCCTGTTTATCATCGGGCTCGAAATGCAGCCCCAGCGCCTCTGGAGCCTGCGCAAACAGATTTTCGGGCTCGGCGTCCTGCAGGTTGCAACCTGCGCCGCACTGATGACGGGGGCCGGAATATTGATGGGCCTGTCGCCGACAATTGCCCTGATCGCCGGGCTCGGCTTTGTGCTGACCTCGACGGCCATCGTCTTTCAGGTGCTTGAGGAGCGCGGGGAAATCTCGACCGCGGCCGGCCAGAAAATGGTCTCGGTCCTCCTGCTCGAGGACCTCGCCATCGTGCCCCTTCTGGCCCTTGTGGCGTTCATTGCCCCGCAGGCCGAAACCGTAACCATGAGCCAGCGCCTGATCGATATCGCAATCGCCGTCGGTGCGCTGGTCGGCCTTGTGCTGGTCGGGCGCTTCCTGCTCAATCCCCTGTTCCGCATTCTCGCCAATGCCCATGCCCGTGAAGTGATGACCGCCGCCGCCCTGCTGGTCGTGCTCGGCGCCGCGCTGGCCATGAACATGAGTGGGCTTTCCATGGCCATGGGCGCCTTCCTTGCCGGTGTCCTTCTCTCCGAATCGACCTTCCGCCACCAGCTCGAAGCCGATATCGAGCCGTTTCGCGGCATACTGCTCGGGCTGTTTTTCATTGCCGTTGGCATGTCGCTCGATCTGGGCGTCATCGCCCAGAACTACCCCTTCATCATCGTGGCCGTCATCGTCTATATGGCCGTCAAATTCGCCGGCATCTACGCCATCGCCCGCCTGCTACGCTCCAGCCATGGCGAGGCGCTCGAGCGTTCGGTGCTCATGGCGCAAGGCGGCGAGTTCGCTTTCGTCCTGTTTTCTGCGGCCCTTGGCGTGGGCATCCTCGATGCGGAAATGAATGCCATTCTCACCAGCACCGTCATTGTCTCGATGGTTCTCACCCCCATCGCCATCATAGCGATGAACCGCATGATGCCGCGCCAGGCACCAAATCTCGACGGCGTTGAAATTGCCGACGGCCTGGCTGGCACGGTTCTCATCATCGGCTTTGGCCGCTTTTCCCAGATCGTCAGCCAGCCACTTCTGGCCAAGGGCGTCGATGTCACCATCATCGACAACGACGTCGAAATGATCCAGGCGGCAGCCAATTTCGGGTTCAAGATCTATTACGGCGACGGCACACGCCCCGAAATCCTCCACGCCGCCGGTGCATCGACCGCCACGGCAATTCTGGTCTGTATCGACAGACCCGCCGACGCGACCCGGATCGCCGAGCGCGTCAAATCCGAATACCCGCTCGCACAGCTCTATGTCCGTGCCTTCGACCGCGAGCACGCTGTCGAACTGGTTCACCTGGGCGTGGACTATCAGATCCGCGAGATGCTCGAATCGGCGTTTGTCTTCGGCTACGAGACCCTGGTCGGTCTGGGCGTCGATGAAGAAGAGGCCGCCGACATTCTCCAGCAGGTCCGCGAGCGCGACAAGGCGCGGTTCGAACTCGATATCGCCGGTGGGCTGAGCGAGGGTGCCACGCTCATGTTCGGCAATGTCACGGGCCCCCGGCCAACCCCTTCGTTCAAGCCCCGGCAAAAAAGCACGGCCCTCAACCCCGAGGCCGCCGAAATCCTGCAAAAGGCTCAGCCTGTCGAAGACGCCTGACCCGCCGCGCGTTCTTCTGTTTGGGCGATCCGGCGCACCGGCAGCGTGTCGGGATATTGGTGCTGCAGGGCGTCTAGCGCACGACGGTTATGCGCTCCGCCGCCCGGGTGATGCCCGTATAGAGCCAGCGCTGCGCCTCGTCGCGAAACACGAAACTCTCGTCGAACAGATACACGCTGTCCCACTGGCTGCCCTGCGATTTGTGAACGGTCAGGCAATAGCCATAGGTGAATTCATCGTATTGCCGGCGCAGCTGCCAGCTCATTTCCGCATCCTCGCCGGTAAAAAAGCTCTGATGCGCGCGCACCTTGGTCTGCACTGACGTCCGGTCGGCCTCTTCGGGATCGATGGTCATTTCCAAGGTGCCGCCGGCGCGCTTCTTGATCGAATTGAGCGTCCAGATCTGCCCGTTCAGCAGCTTTTTCTGCGGGTTGTTCCGCAGGCACACCAACCGGTCGCCCTTGACCGGAATGTCGGTGGGCAGGCCCTTCAATTCCCGTATCCGGTTGTTGTAATCGAGCCGCGTCTTGTTGCGCCCCACCAGCACCTGACCAGCGTTGAGCACTTCGGATTGGTCGACCTCGCGGCGCGAGACAACCTTGCTTTCGCCATAGGTGCCATAATCGAGCCCGCGGCCCTCGCGGATATCGAGCGAAAGTCTGACGATCGGATTGTCCGCCGCCTGCCGGTGAATTTCCGTCAGCATCACGTCGGGATCCTGCGCCGTGAAAAAACCTTCGCCCTGCACCGGCGGAAGCTGGAACGGATCGCCCAGCACCAGAACCTTGGTGCCGAATGAAAGCAGGTCGGTGCCCAGCACCTCATCGACCATCGAAACCTCATCGATGACGATCAGATCGGCATCCGCCGCCGCCGATTCAGGGTCGAGCACAAAGCGCGGCTCGCCTTCCTTTTCGGAAATTCGCGTATAGATAAGCGAGTGGATGGTCGAGGCCCCCTTGCACCCGCGCTTGCGCATCACCAGCGCCGCCTTGCCGGTAAACGCTGCATATTTGACCGTCTTGACGTCCTGGGCCAGATGCCGGGCCAGCGTCGATTTCCCCGTGCCCGCCCAGCCGAACAGCCGGAACACCTGCGGCCCGTTCTCGTCCTTGAGCCACGCTGCCACGGCTTTGAGGGCCTCATCCTGCTGGCTGGACCAAGCAACCATTTGTGAAACACACTCCGACAAACGAGGGGAATCAGTTCCCCGCCAGTATTGCCGGGCAAAGGCCGCGGCGAAACCCACAATGCGAACAAAACAAGATTGGAGACAGGGTCATGCAGCCTGATGATGTAATCGACTTCTGGTTTGTCGAACACGGGCTCGAAGACTGGTATGCCAACGACCCTGAATTCGATGCCCGCTGCGCGGCGCGCCTGGGCGATGCTCATGAAAAAGCCATTCGCTCCGAACTTTGGACCTGGCGCGAAACGGCCAGGGGCCGGCTGGCAGAGATCATTCTGCTCGACCAGCTCTCGCGACAGTTCAATCGCGACAGCGCCAGGGCGTTTGCATCCGACACCATGGCGCTGGCGCTGGCCCAGGAGATCGTTTCGCGCGGCCTCGACGCAGAGCTTTCGGTCGATGAAAGGCTCTTTGCCTACACCCCTTACCAGCACTCGGAATCGGCTGTAATTCAGCAAGAGTCCGTGAGGCTGTTCAAAGCCCTGGGCCATGATGATTATCTCACCTATGCCCTCGAGCATCACGACATCATCGCCCGGTTTGGCCGGTTTCCGCTTCGCAACGCGGCTTTGGGGCGCCCATCCACACCCGAGGAACTGGCCTATATGAAAGAGCGCGAAGGCAAGGCTTACTAGGTCAAAAGCGCGCATCACACCAAAGATGGATGGGTATGGCTTTTCAGAGGGCGTAGGGTAGAGCGATATTGTTTTAAAGGCTCGGAAACAATGTGCGCGGCACCAATAGCTGACCATCCCTACCGCGAAGCGGTTCTGGCCGAACTGCACGCGCGACCTGTCGAACTCGTTGCACCCAGTATGCGCGTGCGCCGTCTTGTGCTGACCGTGCCCAATCGCTCGGGCGGCATGCGAAAGGCCATGGAAGAATTCCGCCAGTTCGCGGCTGACAACGGTCATGCGGTCAAGGACGATGCCAGCCGGCAGTACCAGTTCACCACCCCCGAACGGGTCGCGAGTTGGGAGTTTCACACCGAATTCATCACCATAACGTGGTATACCCCGCTGACCGATGCCGAGAGCTGGCCCACCGATATCGGGCTCGACGTTCTGGGCGAGGCCGAACTGGTGGGCGCCATGCGCGTCGATCTGATGGACGAGCCCGAATTGCCCGAGCGGGTGTTTCCCTCGTTCAATCCCACCAGCTTGTGTCTTGTCGCCGTCGAGCATGCCAACGCCCAATTGGCCACCGATTTCGTGCCCGACAAGGACAAGTTCATCCGCTTCGAATTTGCCGCCGGAAAGCTCTCGCCGCTGCGCCGCGCCATCACCCTGCGCCGCATTCTCGAAATCGAGACCTACCGCAACATGGCGCTTCTGGCCCTGCCGCTGGCCCGCCGGACCGGCCCCGATCTAAGGGCCGTTGAAATGGGCCTGACCGATGTGATGACCGACCTTTCGGCGGTCGAAACCACCGATGCGGTGCAGGATCGGCTTAAGAGCCTGCACGCGCTTGCCGTGCGCTCGGGGCAGATTTCCGAGCAGCTCAATTATCGCTTCGCCGCGGCCTATGCCTATGGCGCGATCCTGCGCAACCGGCTCGAAAAGCTGCGCGAAACGACCCTGGGGCAGGGCTCCTCGCTTTCGAGCTTTATCGGCAACCGGGTCGAGCCGGCGTTGGCCACCTGCGAGGCCATGGACAAGCGGCTCGCCGTCCTGCTCGATAAGCTCGAGCGGGCCGTCGAATTGCTCAATGTGCGCATCAGCCTCGATATGCAGATCCAGAACAAATCGGTGCTCGAAACCATCGCCGAAACGGCCCGCAGCCAGTTCCGGCTCCAGCACACCGTCGAGGGCCTTTCGACCATCGCCATCACCTATTATCTGATCGGCATATTGGGCTACGCGCTGGCAGGACCGCTGGAGGCGACAGGCTGGGACAAGACGCTTGCCATCTCTATCCTCTCGCCCGTCGCGCTGATCGCCGTATTCCTCGGCCTTCGAACCATCCGGCGCGGCTTCGACAAAGGTTCAAAGCACTAGCCGGCTTTCCCGAGTGCTTCCTTGGGGATCAATGCCCCATGATGGCCGATGACCACCGAGGCGGTGGCGTGCCCGGCCCTGGCAGCATGTTCGGGGCTGGCGCCACCCAGACGCGCGGCCAGATATCCGCCATTGAAACTGTCGCCGGCTCCGGTCGCATCGACCACGCTGGCGACTTTTCTTGCGCCAACACGCCACTCCCCCTCACCTGTGACCACAAGCGCCGGATCGGCGCCGTTCTTGACAACGACTTCCTCACAGCCCGCCGCCAGATAGCGCCGCGCGGTCGCCTCATCGTCCGCATCGCCGAAATAGGGAACCTCGTCGGCGTGGGTGGGCAAGACGATGCTCGAAACCTTTGCCGCTTCCGTCAGCGCATGAACAACGCTCTGGTTGTCGGCCCACAGAGCAGGCCTGACATTGGGGTCGAAAGCCACCATGGCCCCGGCTGTCCGCCGCGCGCCAACCGCCGCAACCAGCCGCTCGCGGGCTTCGGGTGCAAGAATGGCCAGCGTGATGCCTGAAAAATAGATCAGCTCGGCATCCTCCAGCGCGGCCTCGAGCGCCGTCGCATCGTCCGCCAGCAGCTTTGCGGCCGAAGTATCGCGCCAATAGGTGAAGTGGCGGTCTCCATCGGCCTGATGGATCATGTAAAGCCCGGCGCGCTTGCCCTTGATGGTGCGGATCGCGCCTGTATCGATCCCGGTCTGCCCGATAAACTCAACCATCTGGCGCGAATAAAGGTCGTCGCCCACGGCGGTCGCATAGCGCACCCGCCAGTCCGCATCGAGAAGCGCGTTGAGGTAATAGGCGGTGTTGAGCGTGTCCCCGGCAAAGCCCTGCCTGTAGGTGCGATCCTCGCCCCCGCTCATTTCGATCATCGCTTCCCCGATGGAAACTGCTGTCCGGCTCACGCGTATCCTCCCCGTTTTGCGTCCCGCCATAGCCTATCCGGTCTTGGCGAGGAAGCCTTCGGGCGACATGACGATCTTGTGGTCGATTTCCCCGATGGCCGAAAAATCCTTGTCGGCATAATCGATGGGCCACAAAACCGACTGGATCGCGGCGATCCGGGCGCGCTTCTTGTCATTGGCCCGGATCAGCGTCCAGGGCGTGTCCGGCGTATCGGTCGCCACAAACATCTTGTTGCGCGCCTTGGTGTATTCGTCCCACTTTTCCAGAGCCTTGAGATCGACCGGCGACAGCTTCCAGATCTTGAGCGGGTCGTGCTGGCGGTCGTGGAAACGCTTGAGCTGCATTTCCCGCCCGATCTCGAGCCAGAACTTGAACAGATGGATGCCTTCCTCGGCGATCATCCGCTCGAAAGGCGGCGCCTCATGCAGGAAATTTTCGGTCTGGCTCGGCGTGCAAAAGCCCATGACGGGCTCGACCACTGCGCGATTGTACCATGAGCGGTCGAACAGCACGATCTCGCCGCCAGATGGCAGATGCGTCACATAACGCTGGAAATACCATTGCGTCCGTTCCCGATCCGAGGGGACGGGCAAAGCAACGGTGCGCGCGTTGCGCGGATTGAGGTTTTCCAGAAAGCGCTTGATCGTGCCGCCCTTTCCGGCCGAGTCACGCCCCTCGAACAGCGCCAGCACACGTTCCCCGCTCTCGGCCAGATGACGCTGAAGCTTGACCAGTTCGATCTGCAGAGCGCGCAGATGCTTTTCGTAATCCTTGGTCTTCATCTTTTCGGTGTAAGGATAGCCGCCGCTGGTCAGCGCCCGATCCTTGATCGTTTCGTCGAGTTCGGGATTTTCGAGGTCGAAGCCGTCCATATAGATCAAGTCCTCTTCGGCGTTTTGTGTCGCAGCTGTCATAATCGGATGCGCCCGTTGCATCATGCCATTGTCATGCACGCGCTATATGGCCATTGTCATGATTGATGATTCATTTGCAATGAGCACAGGACAGAGGGTGAGGACGCGACCCGAGGTGGGCCGGCCGATCGTCATGGTTTCACCGCTGCTGGTCGGCGGCGCTGCCGTGCTTATTGTTCTGGCATTGGCGGTATTGGGCAGGCTCGCTCTCCTCGATTCGGGCGTGGTGATTCTTGCAATCGCCGCCATAACCGCCATCGCAACGCGCGCTTCACTCAATTCCGATGTCGAAACCAAACAGGCCGGCGCGCTGGTCGGTATCGACGGGGCCGTCGAGCAGTTCTCCGATATTCTGACCGAACCCTGCCTCATCATCAATGAACGCGCCGTGCTCATCTATCGCAACCCGGCGGCGCTCAAACGCTTTCCCCGTGCCCGAACCGGCGATCCTCTGGCCTTCACCCTGCGTGATCCCGATCTCGTCGAAGCCATCGACAAGGCCATCGAGACCGGGACCGCCCAAGGCAGCGAACTGCACATCCCGGTGCCCAACGAAACCTGGTACCGCGCGTCCGTCGTCCCCTATCGGCCCAGCGAGGAGCGCAGTTTCGTTGCGATCACCCTTTACGATTTCACCGAGCAGAAGCGCACCGACCGCATGCGCGGCGATTTCATCGCCAATGCCAGCCACGAATTGCGCACCCCACTGACCTCGCTCATGGGCTTCATCGACACACTGCAGGGCCCGGCCGCAAAGGACGAGGCGGCGCGTGGCCGGTTTCTGGGCATCATGCGCAGCCAGTCCGAGCGCATGTCGAGCCTGATCGATGATCTGCTCTCGCTCTCGCGCATCGAATTGCGCCAGCACGTCAAGCCGACCACCGAGGTCAATCTCAACCTGCTGCTGCGCGAGGTTGCAGAAACCCTCGAACCCAAGGTCACCGCCGCCCAACTTGTTCTCGATCTCAAATTGCCCGACGAGCCCGTGACCATCATCGGCGACCGCCAGGAATTGTTCGAGGTCCTCGAAAACCTTGCCGACAACGCCATCA
This sequence comes from uncultured Pelagibacterium sp., assembly GCF_963972885.1. NCBI lineage: Bacteria > Pseudomonadati > Pseudomonadota > Alphaproteobacteria > Hyphomicrobiales > Devosiaceae > Pelagibacterium > uncultured Pelagibacterium sp. The sequence continues at coordinate 43,664 of NZ_CAXAXY010000010.1, forward strand.
AATATGGCGGCGACGGGGGCAGGGTGGAGATCGCATTGGTCGCCGGCGCCAGCCGCTCAGGTGCCCACCACGCCATCACCGTGACCGATTTCGGCGCGGGAATCGCCGAAGAACACGTACCGCGCCTCACCGAGCGTTTCTATCGCGGCGATGCGGAAGCCAACCGCAAGAAAAAGGGCACGGGCCTGGGCCTGGCCATCGTCAAACACATCGTCGCCCGCCATCACGGCCTGCTCTCCATACGCTCGAAACTGGGCGAGGGCACACGCGTGGAAATCCTCCTGCCCCGCTGACCGCCTCTTTGTCACAAACGTTGCCAATGCGCAGTTTCCCACAAGGCGCTGCGAATTTTTCTTTGCAATATCAGCATCTTATATTGTCATCCAAGTGTCACGAAAAAGACATAGAACCTTTAGCTGCCGGTCCTAGGTTGCCCCTGTTTTCGAGATGGAGCCGCAAGGACACATGTCCGGCTTCATCAAACCCAAGGGGCAAAAATGCCCGGACGCTTCTGACACAAAGGAAGATCAGAATCATGAAAACCGCACTTTACGCCAGCGCCGCCGCGGTGGCCGTCGTTGCCGCTCTTGGCGCAACCGCTGCCCAGGCTCAGAGCCGCGACACCATCCAGATCGCCGGCTCGTCGACCGTTCTGCCGTTCTCCTCGATCGTTGCCGAGGAATTCGGTAACGCATTCCCCGATTACAACACGCCCAACGTTGCCGGCGGCGGCTCGGGCGGCGGCAAGCGTCAGCTTTGCGAAGGCGTCGGTGAAGCGACCCTCGACATCGCCAACTCCTCGTCCAAGATGAGCGCCAGCGAGCTTGAAGGCTGCGTGGCCAACGGCGTCGAAGATGTTCGCGAAGTGATCTTCGGCTTTGACGGCATCGTGTTCGCCACCGGTATCGACCAGGGCGATTTCGCTCTCGAACCCGTTCACCTCTACAACGCCATCGCCGCTCAGGTTCCCGTCGACGGCGAACTGGTCGACAACCCCTACACCAACTGGTCCGAAATCGACTCTTCGCTTCCCGACCAGGACATCTTCGTTGCCATCCCCGGCACCAATCACGGCACCCGTGAAGTCTTCGACGAGCGCGTTCTGGCGCTTGGTTGCGAAGAAGCCGGCCTGCCCGAAATGGACGAGGAAGCCATGGAAGCCGCTTGCCTGACCCCGCGTCAGGACGTGGTGGTCGAGATCGCCGGTGACTACACCGAAACTCTGGCTCGCCTGCAGTCGAACCCCGAAGCAATCGGCGTCTTCGGTCTCTCCTTCTACGACCAGAACCGCGACACCCTCAAGGTCGCAACCGTTTCCGGCGTGGAGCCCACGCTCGAGACCATCGCTTCGGGCGAATACCCGATCTCCCGCCCGCTGCAGTTCTACGTCAAGGGCGCTCATGTCGGCGTGATCCCTGGCATCGAAGACTACGTTGCCTTCTTCCTGTCCGACCAGATGGCCGGTTCCGGTGGCACGCTTGAAGGCGCTGGTCTGGTTCCTGCTTCGAGCGAGTTCCTTGCAGAACAGCTCGATGCCTTCAACAATGGCGACCAGTATCAGCCGCAGTAATCGGCACTTGCAAGATCGGAGGATCCCGGCCATCCCGGGGTCCTCCATATAAATTACAGTCCGCGCCGGGTCCCAGGCCCCGGCCCATCTGGAAGGACCAGTTCGCCGTGAACGCTCTCGTTATCGCCGCACTTTTGTTGGTTCTTCTCACGCTCTCTTATCAGATAGGCTGGTCGCGCAGCCGCAGGCTTGCCAGCGGTGGCACCGAGCGCCTGCATTCGCGCCCCATCTATCACGGCGTTCTCGCCGCCCTTTTCGCGCTGCTTCCGGCAATCATCGTGCTCGGCCTGTGGGCGCTGTTCAGCGAAACGGTCACGCGCAGCTTCATTCTCGCACAACTGCCGCCTGAAACGGCGCAGCTTACCCAGGTCCAGGTGCAGGCCGTCATCAACCGTGTCCAGGCCATCGCCAACGGATTTGGCGTGGTCGGTGAGCCCGCGCCCGAGGAATTGGCTGCCGCCCAGGCCTTTGAGACCTTCCAGCTCGTTTCGTTCCTTGCCGTGATCGGCGCCGCCGCGGCGCTTGGCGCCGGCGGGCTCTTTTTTGCTCAGCGGCGCATCGGCTTGCGGCTGCGGGCCCGAACCGAAGTCGAAATCGCCGTCCGTATCGGCCTTATTGCCTGCTCCACCGTCGCGGTGCTGACCACGCTCGGTATCGTGCTTTCGCTGCTTGCCGACGCCCTGCGGTTTTTCTCCTTCATCAACCCGCTCGACTTCTTCTTCGGCACCACCTGGAACCCCCGGTTCCAGAGCTCGGGCACCGGGTCGGCTGGCGAATATGGCCTGCTGCCGCTGCTCTGGGGCACTGTCATGATCAGCCTCATCGCCATGCTGGTTGCCGTGCCGATTGGCTTGATGTCGGCCATCTATCTCTCCCAGTACGCGCCCCCCAATGTGCGCAACGTGGTCAAGCCCATCATCGAGGTGCTGGCCGGCATTCCCACCATCGTTTACGGCTTTTTCGCCCTGGTTACCGTGGGGCCGTTCTTTGCCGGCCTGGGCAACATGATCGGTGTGGACATCAGGGCGACAAGTGCGCTGACGGCAGGCGTGGTCATGGGGATCATGATCATCCCCTTCATCTCTTCGCTCAGTGACGACATCATCGCCCAGGTTCCCCGCACCATGCGCGACGGTTCGCTCGGGCTGGGCGCGACGCAATCGGAAACCATCCGCAAGGTTCTGCTGCCGGCTGCTTTGCCCGGCGTTGTGGGCGCCATCCTGCTCGCCGTCAGCCGGGCAATCGGCGAGACCATGATCGTGGTGCTGGCCGCCGGCAACAGCCCCGTGCTGCGCTTCAATCCGGCCGAGCCCACCTCCACCGTGACCGTGAGCATCGTCAATCAGCTCACCGGCGATGCCGATTTCACCAGCCCTCAATCTCTCGTGGCCTTCGCGCTTGGCCTGACACTCTTTGTCATGACCCTGCTGCTGAACGTCCTGGCACTCTACATCGTCCGCAAGTTCAGGGAGCAATACGAATAGCCATGGTCGACACATTGCTCTCCAGCCCCGAATCCAGCGATGCCAAGCGCGAACGCGTTCGCAAGAGTCTTGCGCGGCGCCATCGCAATGAAACCATGTTTCGCTGGGCCGGCATCCTGTCGATTGCCGCTGCGCTGGGCTTCGTTGCCATCCTGTTCGGGATGATTATCTCCAAGGGCCTGCCGTCCTTCTGGCAGTCGACGCTCCATGTCGAAGCCTATTTCGATCCCGAACTGGTTGAAGGCGGTCCCCAGCCAGACCGTTCGGACAGCGCGTCCGATGCCGATTATCAAGCGGCGATGGTTCAGTGGCAGCGCGACGTTACTTTGTCCAACTGGAACGCCATCGTCGAAACCGCTGTTCGCACCGCCGTGCCCGATCTGGAAATCGAAAGCCGCGATGTTCTCGAGCTCGTAACATCGGCCGCCCGCTTCCAGCTGCGCGATCGCTATTTCGCCAATCCCGACGTGCTCGGGCAGACCGTGCCGGTGACAATACTGGCCTCCGCCAACACCGACAACTGGCTCAAGGGCACCATCGACCGTTCGCTGGCTGACGAGCGCCAGCAGCTTTCTCCCCAGACACGCCAGCTTGCCGATCGGCTCTTGGAGGAGGGTGCCATAAGCTTCGATTTCGCCTGGCACATCTTTACCAATGTCGATAGCCGCTCCGCTCCTGCTTCGGCTGGTCTGGCCGGCGCGTTCATGGGTTCACTCTACATGATGATGGTGGTGATCGTGCTGGCCGTTCCGCTCGGCGTTGCCAGCGCGGTCTATCTTGAGGAGTTCGCGCCCAAGAACCGCTGGACCGACCTCATCGAAGTCAACATCAACAATCTCGCGGCCGTGCCCTCCATCGTCTTCGGTTTGCTCGGCGCGGCTGTGTTCATCAACTATCTTGGCCTGCCGCGCTCGGCACCGCTGGTTGGCGGCCTTGTGCTGACCCTGATGACCCTGCCCACCATCATCATTGCGACCCGCTCGTCATTGCGCGCTGTTTCGCCCTCGCTCCGTCAGGCGGCGCTCGGGCTTGGTGCCTCGCGCAACCAGACCGTGTTCCACCATGTTCTGCCGCTGACGTTCCCCGGCATTCTGACCGCCACCATCATCGGTGTGGCCCAGGCCCTTGGCGAGACGGCACCTCTGCTGCTGATCGGCATGAGCGCGTTCATCGCCAACATTCCCGCCAATCCGCTGGATTCGGCGACGGCTCTGCCGGTTCAGATCTATCTCTGGCAGGGCAACGAAAACCGGAACTTCTTTGAGGCGCGGACATCGGCTGCCATTATGGTCCTTTTGGGCATGATGATCCTGTTGAATGCCATCGCCATCTTCCTGCGCACACGATTGGAGCGCCGCAAATGACAATCGGAACCACAATGGACAGGAGTGCAATGCCTCCGATGAACCAGAGCAACACGACAGCTGGCGAGGCCGGCTTCCAGACAGTCCGCACGCCCGACGATACCGGGCACCCCGCGCGCCTCAAGGCGGAAGACGTTTCGGTCTTCTACAATGAAAAACAGGCGCTGTTCGACGTTTCGATCGACATTCCCGAAAAGGCTGTCAGCGCCTTTATCGGCCCTTCGGGATGCGGCAAATCCACATTCCTGCGCTGCATCAATCGTATGAACGATACCATCGAGGGCTGCCGGGTCACCGGCACCGTCGCCCTCGACGGCGACAATCTTTACGACGCCAGCCTCGACGTGGTCGAACTGCGCGCCCGGATCGGTATGGTGTTCCAAAAGCCCAATCCGTTCCCCAAATCGATATTTGAAAACGTTGCCTATGGCCCCAAGATCCACGGACTGGCCCGCAACAAGTCCGATCTTGAAGAAATCGTCGTGACTTCGCTGCAAAAGGCGGGGCTGTTCGAAGAGGTCAAGGACCGGCTGCATTCGCCCGGCACCGGCCTGTCGGGTGGCCAGCAGCAGCGCCTGTGCATCGCGCGCGCCATAGCGGTCGGTCCCGAAGTCATCCTCATGGACGAGCCCTGCTCGGCACTCGATCCGATCGCAACCGCGATCATTGAGGAGCTGATCGACGAATTGCGTGCCAATTACACCATCGTTATCGTCACCCACTCCATGCAGCAGGCCGCGCGCGTCTCGCAAAAGACCGCGTTCTTCCACCTGGGCAAGCTGATCGAGGAAGGTCCGACCGAATCCATCTTCACCAATCCCAGGGAAAAGCGCACCCAGGATTACATCACCGGCCGCATCGGGTAGGAGACCCACGTCATGCCCAATTCAAGCGAACATATCGTTAGCTCCTACGAAGATGAACTGATCGAGTTGGCCCGTTCGATCTCGGAAATGGGCGGGCTTGTCGAAAAGGCGATTTCCAACGCCACCGACGCCCTGATCCGCTCCGATGCCGACCTTGCGCTGGCCACTGTGGCCGCCGACAAGAAGGTCGACGCCATGCAGGCCCAGATCGATGAGATGGCGGTCTCGATCATCGCCCGGCGCCAGCCCATGGCGCAGGACCTGCGCCTTGTCATCGCTTCCATTCACGTCGCCAACGATCTCGAACGCATCGGCGACATGGCCAAGTCGACGGCCCGTCGCTCCACCCAGTTCGAAGGCATCGGCATGTCGAGCCAGTTCAAGAACGGGCTGCGCCACATGGGCGAACTCGTCCAGCGCCAGGTCAAGCTGGCCCTCGATGCCTTTGCGGCGCGCGACAAGGACATGGCGGTCGATGTGGTCGAGCGCGATACCGACGTCGATGCGCTCTATGTTTCCCTGTTCCGCGAACTCCTCACCTACATGATGGAAGATCCGCGTAATATCACCATGTGTACGCACCTTCTGTTCTGCGGCAAAAATCTTGAGCGGGTGGGCGATCACTCGACCAACATAGCAGAGCAGGCCTATTTCCTTGCGACCGGCCAGTCACTGACGTCGGACGTCGAGGATTTCAAGCGTGAGCAGATCAAGGGCTAGTCGATGATCCCTCAGGTTCTTGTTGTCGAAGACGAGGCCGATCTCGTCGAACTTCTGCGATACAATCTCGAGGCGGAAGATTTTTCCGTCGCAACCGCCGAAGATGCCGAAGAGGCCATGCTGCGCATCGCCGAAAACACGCCCGATATCATCCTGCTCGACTGGATGCTGCCGGGCACTTCGGGCATCGAGATCTGCCGCCGCATCCGCGCCCGCACCGATACCGCCCGCATCCCGATCATCATGCTCACCGCACGCGGCGAGGAAGAAGAGCGGGTGCGCGGTCTGGCGACCGGGGCCGACGACTATGTCGTCAAACCCTTTTCGCTTCCCGAGCTGATGGCCCGCATCAACGCCCTTTTGCGCCGGTCGAACCCGCAGTTGATCGCCGCTATCCTCAAGGCGGGCGATATCGAACTCGACCGCACCACCCATCGCGTCCGCCGCTCGGGCAAGGAAGTCCATCTCGGCCCCACCGAGTACCGCCTGCTCGAATATCTCATGGGCAATCCCGGCCGCGTCTATTCGCGCGAGCAATTGCTCGATGGCGTCTGGGGCACCGATGTCTATGTCGACGAGCGCACCGTGGACGTCCATGTCGGCCGGCTGCGCAAGGCCATCAATCGGGGGCGGGTCAAGGACCCCATCCGCACCGTCCGCGGCGCGGGCTATGCCTTCGACGAAAAATTCGTGGCGAACTAGATGCTTGATAAACAGGTACGATTTTATCGATCCTGTTTGCACCATATTAAGCCAGATCGATAAAGCGTAAATTTTGTCGTGCATTTGACTGATTTGCGCGTCGCGCCTGATTAACGCTTATTTGCTGTTTTCTTTGCACCACAGCTTCGCGCCCGCGATAACGGGGCGAAATTTGCAAAGTGAGCAGGTGCGATGCCCAAATCAGCTGTTGCGGTCAAACAGACCCGTGCCGACCGGAAACCCCGATCGGGCCTTCTCCCGCTCGTTCTCGATCTCGACGACACCCTGATCCGCACCGATCTGCTGCACGAGACGGTTTTCGCCTATCTCAAGCA
>NZ_CAXAXY010000011.1:0-48770 GCF_963972885.1 uncultured Pelagibacterium sp.
GACCGGGCGCGCCCCCTGCATGTCTATGACGCCGACAAGCTGACAGGCAACATCGGCGCGCGCATGGGCCGGACCGGAGAAAGCTTTGAAGCGCTCGATGGCAAGACCTATGCCGTTGACGAAACCATGTGCGTGATCGCCGACGACCAGAAGGTTCTCGGGCTTGGTGGCATCATCGGCGGCGAAGAGAGCGGCTCGAGCGAACAGACCACCAATGTGTTCATTGAATGCGCCTGGTTCGAGCCGACGGCGATTGCCGCTACCGGCCGCAAGACCGGAATCAATTCGGACGCGCGCTACCGGTTCGAGCGCACCGTGGACCCCGAAAGCGTCATGCCGGGAATCGAGCTGGCCACACGGCTGGTTATGGAATTGTGCGGCGGCGAGCCCGCCGAAACGGTGATTGGAGGGCATGTGGGTTCGCCCGAGACGGTGATCGATTTCCCATTGAGCGAAATCGAGCGCCTGACCGGGCTCAAAGTGCCGTTTGGCGAGGTCAAGGCCATCCTGACCCGGCTGGGATTCTGGGTGTCGGGATCGGGTGATATCGTCAAGGTGGCGGTGCCTTCCTGGCGCCCCGACGTCACCATGAAGGCCGATCTGGTCGAGGAAGTGATGCGCATTGTCGGTGTTGATCGCGTGCCGGTCGAGCCGCTGCCGCGGCTTTCGGGCGTGGCCCCGAAAATGCTGACCCCAATCCAGAACCGGCGCCGTATCGTGCGGCGGGCGCTGGCGGCGCGTGGCATGGACGAGGCCATGACATGGTCGTTCATTTCCACCGACCTCGCCGAGGCGTTTGGCGGGGGCACCCCCCAGCTGCGACTGGCCAATGCCATTGCGTCGGACATGACCGACATGCGGCCCTCGCTGTTGCCGGGCCTGCTGTCGGGCGCGGCGCGCAACGGCAATCGCGGGTTCGACGATGTGGCGCTCTATGAAGTAGGGCAGGTGTTTTTCTCCGATTCGCCCGAGGGCCAGCGCACCCACGCCACCGGCATCAGGACCGGCACCTCCCGGTTTACCGGGGCCGGACGGCACTGGCAGGGCCGTGCCGAAAAGGTCGGGGTTTACGACGCCAAGGCCGATATCGGCGCGGCGCTCGATGCTCTGGGTGTCGATATCGACAAGGTACAGGTGGTGGCCGAGCCGGCGTCCTGGAGCCATCCGGGGCGGGGCGGGCGCATCCAGCTCGGACCCAAGGTGATCCTTGGCTGGTTTGGGGAACTGCATCCGTCCATGGCGGAAAAGTTCGACCTCGATGGACCGGTCGCGGCCTTCGAGATCGATCTCGATGCGCTGCCCGAGCCGCGGAAAAAGGCGACCAGGGCCAAACCGGCGCTGGCGCTTTCCACGCTGCAGCCGGTCAGGCGCGATTTCGCCTTTGTCGTGGAAACAGACGTCGAGGCCGCCAATATCCTGCGGGCCGCGAAGGGTGCCGACAAGACCCTCGTTACCGAGGTGACGATTTTCGACGTTTTCTCCGGCGCGCATGTTGGCGAAGGCAACAAATCGGTGGCCATCGAGGTTACCTTGCAGCCAAAGGACAAAACGCTGACCGACGAGGAGATCGAAGCGGTGTCGGGAAAGATCGTGGCAGCTGTGGAAAAGGCGACTGGGGGCGTGTTGCGTGGATAATGGGGCCCTCCGCCGGGCCGGAGCGCAGATTGCCCGCGTGCAACTGAGCTTTGCCGCGCTGTCGGCGGACAATCCCGTAAAGCGTTTGCCGCGTTCGCCCCGGCGGCCGCGGCCGGCCGGCTTCTGGACGGCGTTCGAAGACCGGGCGCTCTATTACGATGCGTTCCGGGCGGAGAACGGCAGAGATGTGCTATTGGTCGGGCCTACACCGCTCAACCTGCGCGCGGGCCTTGAAGCGGCCCGCTACAGCGCTCTTCCTTCAGGGGCGGCGCTTGGGGCCGAATTGTTCCCTTCACGCTCGACAATGCTGACCCGGCTGGCCGATGTGCCGGACGATGCCAGTGCGGTGCGGGTCGACGCCTTCGGGGAAATATTCGATCTGGCCATCCAGCCCAATTTTTCCGCTTCGCTTTCCGACGCGCGTATTCTGTTTACGATCAACAAGAACAACCGGCTCGAATGGGTTGCCGACTGGGCAAACTGGCATGCGAGCCTGCACGGCACCGATACGGTGATCCTGTTCGATAATGGGTCGACCGAATACACGATCGATAAGCTCGAAGCCACGCTGGCCGCAGTCGAAGGGCTCAAGACCGTGATCGTTATAGATGTACCGCACAAGTTCGGACCCATCGATACCTCGGTATTGGTCACCAAGTTCTATCCGCGCTTTTTGCAGATATCGATGACCAATCTGGCCCTGCGCCGGTTCGGAATGCGAGCCGAAGGCTTGCTCGATTGCGATATCGACGAGTTGGCCTGGGCCGGTGGACAATCGGCTTATGAGCGGGCCGAGCTCAGCGCTCTGGGTGTTGTGCGCATGCGCGGACGGTGGATCGAAGCGGCACGCGCTCCTGACGCCCCGGCCCGCCATCACGCATTCCGCCACCGGCTCGCCGACTTCCGCCACCGCCTTTCCCCTTCCAAATGGGTTTTGGACCCGCGGCGCGAATGGGTTCGATCGCTAGAGGTTCATCCTTATCTTCACCGCATTCACGGCGCCCCCCCGGCGGCCCGAAAGCATGACGACAAGACGGTCTTTTTCCACTTCAAGGGGATCAATACCAACTGGAAAGAAGAGCGAACGACCATCAAGGGCGTTGACATCGAAGCTCTTGTCGAAGACGAAGACCTTCAGGCTGCGCGTCAAACCCTGTAGATCCGGCTCTGCTTTTCGAATCAAAGACAGGAGCCTTTTCGGGCATGTCTAAACTGCCGATAGTCTGCTCGTTCTGGCACGGCCCAATGTCCTGGCTGGAGCGGCTTTGCATTACTTCCTTTATTGCCCAGGGCCATCAGTTTGAACTTTACAGTTACGACTGCCCCGAAGTCCTGCCCGAAGGCTGCAAATGGCGTGACGCGGCAGAAATCGTACCGCGTGAAAACATCTTCTTTTACAAGGGCGACCGCTCACCGGCCGTTTTTGCCGACTATTTCAGATTGATGCTGATGGTCCGCGAGGCGGGAATCTGGGTGGATTGCGACATGCTCTGCATCCGACCGTTTTCCGGCCTTTCCTCCTATGTGTTCGGCTACGAGGTTCCCCCAGGAAAACAGCCGCATGCGGGGCAGATCAACAATGCGGTACTTCGACTACCCAAGGACAGCGATCTTTTAAAAGCGCTCCTTGGAATTTTCGACGGCGACAGCGAAAAAATAGATCCAGTATGGATGCCGTGGTACCGCCGAATGGAAATCGCTGTGCGGCGCATGCTGGGTCAGCGAATCGGCCTGACACACATGCAGTTCGGAGCCACCGGCCCGTTTCCCCTCACCCATTTTGCCAGAATGCTGGGAAAAGACGGTGAAGCCATGGCCACCACAGTATTCTACCCACTTCCCTACGACGAGGTGCGCACAATGCTTGATCCGGGCAGCAGTTTTGAAAGGTATATTCATCCAGAAACGCTCGGCTTGCATTTGTGGCGCATGGCTCTCACCAATCGCTCACGGCGGCCCGAGCCCCAGCGGCCTTTCGCAGGCAGCGCCCTGGGGGAAATCGCCGGGCGGCTGGGAGTGGAGACAGACTTGTCATGACTGGATTGCTCGCGGATTGGCGCTACGGCGTGTTGCTGATCGCAATTTTTTGTCTACCCGTCCTTCTGGGGGATGTCGGTACCGCCCTAATCATGGTTTTGGCCTCTCTCGTCGCCATCACCGCCACGCCGCGCCTTTTTCAAGCAAAATTTCCAAGGACGCCGGCGACCTGGTTCTTTCTGATCGCATTCTCATTGATGGCAGTAGCCCTGACGATATCGGCACATGGCGTTTGGGACGCACGATTTATTCTCAATTTCGCTCCTTTGCTCATTGCCTTGCCTCTGGCGGCGGGCGAGGCAAACTACCGGCCCGGGGCAAGTCTCACCCATGTGGCCGTGATATCAGCGGTGGGTTCCGTGCTTTCGCTGGCTGTGGCAGGTGCGCAGGTCTTTGTTCTCGATGAATTGCGCGCGGGCGGGCACGTCATCAACGCCATTCATTTCGCCAACATCGCCGTAACGCTCGGCTTCATGGCCCTCATCGGCATATTCACTTCACAGAACAGATGGCGCTATCTGCTTTTACTTGGCCCGGTGTGCGCCATTCTCAGTTGCGTGCTCTCGGCTTCCCGCGGTCCGCTTATGGGAGCAATCATTCTCTATATAGTATTCGTTGCAGTGCTGTGGTTCCAATCAAGACGGGCGGCTTTGCTTAGCGCTGGCATCGGCCTGTTTGGGGCAGTCGCCCTGCTTGTTCTGGTTTCAACCTTTGCAGCTCCGCAACTTGCACGCTTGTCAGATATTGCCTCGGTCATCGTGCAGGCGTTTTCAGATGGCCAAACCGATGACCGGTCCACCAATATCCGTCTCGGCCTCTTTAGCGGAGGTTGGCAGGCTTTTGAGGATGCCATCTGGTTCGGTCATGGATGGGACAGGATCGTTTCGGCCACCTATCCCTATCTCGAACCATGGCTGCAGGACCATCTTGACAGCGAGAACTTCACCTATCTGCATAACGACATGCTCGATTTTGCCGTAGGGGCCGGCATAGCGGGTGTCATAGCCTATTTCGCCATGATGGCGACGCCGGTGGTTGGCGTCGTGGCTGGGCCCAAGGACAGCGCTTTCCTTGGGCGGCTCTATGGTGCGCTCGTGCTGAGCATAGGGTTCTTCGTGTTCGGGCTGACGAGCCGGCTTATGGGGCAAGGCCTGCAATTGACGCTTTTTTGCATGATGGCCATGGTTATAGCCCGTTACGGCTGGAAGGAGAACGTGCCCGATTATGCCACGTGAGTTCAAAATCCTCGCGATCTATAAATTCGTCGATCAGCCGGACTTTGAATCCCTCAAGGCACCGCTGGCGGAGTTTTGTTGTGGGCGGGGGATCAGGGGGACGTTGCTTGTGGCGCCCGAGGGGATCAATGGGACCGTGGCAGGGACGCCCGGGGCGATCGATGAGCTGGTGGGGTGGCTGAGTGACGGCAATGTTTTCGGAGGGCGGTTTCGGGGGGCCGAGATCAAATATTCATTCGCCGACCGCCAGCCCTTCTATCGCATGAAGGTGCGGCTGAAGCCGGAGATCGTGACGCTTCGGGCCCCCGAGGCCAATCCGGGGCGGCAGGTGGGGACCTATGTCGATCCTGAGGACTGGAACGATCTGATCGACCAGGACGATGTGGTGGTCATCGACACGCGCAATGATTACGAAGTGGCGCTAGGGACATTCCGAAAGGCGCAAGACCCGCATACAGCGAGTTTTACCGAGTTCAAGGACTACGTCGCGTCCGAGCTGGACCCGCAAAAGCACAAGAAAGTCGCCATGTTCTGCACCGGAGGCATACGGTGCGAGAAAGCCTCGTCCTACATGCTGGCGCAAGGGTTTGAGGAGGTGTTTCACCTCAAGGGCGGCATCCTCAATTATCTCGAGAAGGTGCCCCAGGACAAAAGCCTTTGGGATGGGGAGTGCTTCGTTTTCGACGAGCGGGTGTCTGTGCGCCATGGGCTGGAAATCGGCGACGCGCAGTTGTGCAGAGCCTGCCGGCAGCCCTTGACTCCGGCCGACCGGGAGCGCGAAGCGTTCATCGAAGGGGTGCAGTGCCACCATTGCGCCGGTGAGGAGAATGCTTCCAAGCGTGCGGCTGCGGCCGAGCGGCAAAGACAGATCGAGTTGGCTGCGGCGCGCGAGGAGGCCCATATCGGCGCAGACGTCAGAAAGGCCGCAGAGGAACGGCGGCTGGCCAACACGGCGCGGCGCGAGGCGGATCGGGCCCGAAACCGAAAGGGATAGAGATGGCGGTCAAACGGATCGTTGCCAATATCGAAGGCTCGCCTGAAAAGGCCGCGCGGTTCTACGGCGACCTGCTCGGGCTGGACATTGTGATGGACATGGGCTGGATCCGCACCTATGGCGCCGATGGGCAGATGTCGGTTCAGATGAGCATCATGTCAGAGGGCGGGTCGGGCACGCCGGTGCCCGACATATCCATCGAAGTCGACGATGTCGATGCGGTGCTGGAAAAAGCACGGGCTATGGGCATTGGCATCGAATACGGCCCGGCGGATGAGCCCTGGGGCGTGCGGCGCTTTTACGTGCGCGATCCGTTCGGCAAGCTCATCAACATTCTTTCACACGTTCAGTAGCCACGCGGCGGGGCGGGGTCGTCGTTGAGGATCAGGTACATATTGACCTGATCGAGCCAGCGGCCGTGTTTGAAGCCCGATTGGGGCAGGATGCCGAGCATCTCAAAACCGTGCCGGGCGTGAAAACGGATCGAGCTTTCGTTTTTTGAATCGATCACGCCGACCATGAGGTGAAAGCCCTTGGCTTTGGCGTCATCGATCAGCGCTGCCATCAATGCCGAGCCCACGCCCCTGCCCTGCGCCTCGTCGCGCAGATAGATCGAGTGTTCGACGGTCTTTCTGTAGCCCGAACGCGAACGATAGGTGCCGTAGCTGCCGTGACCGAGAACATGACCGTCCTCTTCGGCGACAAGAACGGTAAAGCCATTGGCGTTGCGTTCATCGAGCCACGCCTTGCGATCGGCCAGGGTTTCCTCGGCCTCGCTCCAGATGGCATCGAGCCTGCGGATGGCGTCATTGTGGATATCGAGGATCTGGGGCAGATCGCTGTCGGTGGCGGGGCGAATATTCATTGCAAGGATTGCACCTGTTCAAATCGGAATGACTGATGATAAAGTGATATGTTACAGAAATATCAATTCGATCAATAGAAATTCCTTATGGATATCGATCAACTCCGCACCTTCGACCGGATCGCGCGCGACCTGAGCTTCACCAAGGCCGCAGCCCGGCTCAATGTCACGCAGGCCACGGTTTCGATGCGCGTGCGGGTGCTCGAAGATTTTCTCGGTGTGCAGCTTTTTACACGCGGGCGCAAGGTGGCACTCACCGATCAGGGCATGACCTTTCTGCCCTATGCGCGGCGCATTCTCAGTGCCGTGGAGGAGGGTCGCGAGGCTTTGCGGCGGGTCGAGCGCGGGCGGATCACCGTGGCCTCGCTGCGCTCGATGGTGACGCCGCTGATTTCGGAAAGCCTGTTGCGTTTTCAGGAACGGCACCGGGAGGTCGATGTCATCGTGCGCGAGGGACACCACAACCACGTCACCGCCATGCTGCACGACCGGGTGGCGGAGTTGGGGATCATCGCCTGGCCCAATCTCGACCCGCTGGTGCCCGAGATCTACCCGATCGTGGTGATGCGCGAGCCGGTGCCATTGGTGCTGGCACCGCATCTGGCGGCGCAGCTCGAGCCCAATCCGAGCCTGGCCGATGTGCTGGAGCTGGTGCCAAGGGTGATTTCGCTGCGCTGGTGGCAGGTGGACCCCGAGGGTGCCACGGCGTTGGTGCGGCGAGCCCAGACGAGCGTGGAGATTCCCACCGGTCCGGCGCGGCGGCTGGCGCTGGCGGGAGAGGGGCTGGGATTTTTTGTGCGCTCGACGGTCCGCCAGGAAATCGAGCGGGGCGAACTGGTCGAGATCAGGCCGCGCGATTTCAATCCGCTGCATCGCGACATCGCCATCGTGGCGCTGTCGAAATCGGCTTTCGAGCGCGACATGGTGCGCGATTTTGCGCGCGAGGTGGCAAGGGAAGCCGCAATGCTGGGAACAATCCTCGAGGATCGGCTTGGCGATTAAAGCAACCGCTCGATGGTCTGACGCAGCAGGTCGAGATCGCTGTCGCGCGACAGGCGATGATCGCCATCGGGGATGAGGGTGAAGGTGACCGGATCGGAGACGAGGTGGCTGACCAGCTTGAGCGCATGGGCAGGGGGCACGTCGGTGTCGTTGCCGCCCTGCAGGATGGCGACGGGGCAATGGGTGCGGATGGGCGCGCCGAACAGGAGATGGTTTTCTCCGTCCTCGATCAGCGCGCGGGTGAGGATGTAGGGCTCGTCCGAATAATCGGAGGGCTGTTCCACCCGGCCCTTTTCCCAAAGATCGAGCAGTTCGGCATCGGTGAAGGTCTCGCGCATAAGATCGCGCGTCATGTCGGTGGCCGGGGCGATCAGCACCATGGCCAGCACCCGTTCATCGCCCCGCTGGCGCAGGGCGCGGTTGACGAGCAGTGCCAGCCAGCCGCCCATTGACGAGCCGACGACGATCTGGGGGCCCTCGGTGGTCTCGAACACGGCAAGGGCCTCTTCGAGCCAGCGCGAAATGGTGCCGTCAAGAAAATCACCGCCCGATTGCCCGTGGCCGGAATAATCGAACCGGGTGACGGCGAGGCCCTTTTGCACGCCGAGAGCATCGAGCGCCTGGGCCTTGGAGCCCATCATGTCGGAGCGGAACCCGCCCAGCCAGAACAGGCCGGGTGCATTGCCGGGGCGGCGCAGGGTGGCGATGTCTCGCGCCGAGTCGCTCTGTCCCACGGTGAGGGTCGCGGTTTTCTCGATCATTGCATTTTCCGGCTTTGGCACCATATCGGGGGTGTAACCGCTGGGCCATGAGATCACAAGGGCGCTCCCTGCGTGCTTCGCACGCAACCCGGAGAAGCCTGCGGGCGGTCGCTGCCGCTTTGCCTGTTGACTTTATGCCCGTTTGCCAAGATTTTAGGCGCGTTGCGCCAGCCATGAGCAGGCGTGCGCAGCTATGGGAAACCACTGAAAGGAAATTCAGCCATTCGTCGTCCGATGAGACCCGTGCAGCCCCAAAAGGATGGGCCGCGCTCCAACAATGAAATCAACGTCCCCGAAATCCAGCTTATCAACGCAGAAGGCACCAATGTCGGCGTCGTGCGGACAAGCGAAGCCATTGCCATGGCCATGGAAGCGGGGATGGACCTGGTCGAGATCTCACCCAATTCGGCCCCGCCGGTGTGCAAGATTCTCGATCTGGGCAAGTTCAAATACGCCGCCCAGAAAAAGGCCGCCGAGGCCCGCAAGAAGCAGAAGGTGATCGAGGTCAAGGAGATCAAACTCCGGCCCAACATCGATACGCATGACTATGACGTCAAAATGCGTGCGCTGGAAAAGTTCATCGGCGAAGGCGACAAGGTGAAGGTGACCATGCGGTTCCGCGGCCGTGAAATGGCCCACCAGAACATCGGGCTCGAGCTGCTCCACAAGGTCAAGGACCAGTTCGAGGAGATCACCAAGGTCGAATCCAACCCGCGCGCCGAAGGGCGCCAGATGGTCATGGTGCTCGCTCCGCGCTGAGCCCATCGCCCGATCTGCCGTACGCACATGCAAAGGTGGCCGAAAGGCCGCCTTTTGTTTTTGTGAGCCGCCGCAAAATGGCACGCGGGCGTGTATGCACGTTCGCCAATTTTGCCTTGGCGCGCCTGGGGCGGCCTAAAATTTGAGCATACGGCGTATTTAGCTTCTGAAAACGCCAGTTTCGAGCCAAAATTGAGCCTTCGTTAACCGCATCCCTTCTTACTGCCCTTACGCATTTATCCCAGAAGGGAAAAAGGGGGCCGGTATCATGCTGTCCAGACTGAGCGTGGCGCAGCGCATCTACGCATCATTTGGCGCCATGATCGCGCTTTTGGCGGCGATCGTGGTGTTTGCCTATTTCGGGGTCAACGCGGTGTCGCAGACCTTCACCGATTATCGGGTGGCCGCGCGGCAGACGCTGGCCATTTCGAGCTTTGTCGAGCAGCTTTCGGCAGCCCGGCTGGCCGATCTCGACTACCGGCTGGAAACCTCGGCGGAAAAGGCGCAGGCGCTGGCCGACCGAATCACGAATCTGCAGTCCAACGACCCCGAAGTGATGGCGGTGTTTGACGGCGACACGGAAACCGAAGCGGCGATTGCCGAATTTGCCGGTTCCGCGCAGGCCTATCAGGCGGCCTTTGTCGAAATGACCGAACTTCAATCCCAGATCGATGCCGGCATTGTCCAATTGCGCGCCGTGGGAGACCAGTTGCGTGCCGATGCGACGGCGGCCTTGCGGGCGGTGAGCGGAAATTTCAATGCCACCGGCTCGGCCGGGTTTGGCGTGCAATCGACGATCCTCACTCAGTTCGAGGTCGAACAGTTCCTCTTGACCGCCGATCCGGCGCGGCTGGAAGCGGCGGCTGAACACGGAGCCTTTGCCAAGGAGAATTTGCAAAAGCTCCATGATGCGGTGATTTCCAACTCCCAGAAGGCGACGGCCAACCGCATGATGGAGGGGCTCGATACCTATATGGCCCAGGCGGGCAGCCTGGCCGAGGCGATCTATGCCCGCAACGCGGTGATGAGCGGGCAGCTCGACGTGCTTGGGCCGCAGATGGAAGAAGCGTTCGGGGCCATGCTGGCCTCGGTGCAGGCGCGCCAGGACGCGCTCGGACCCTCGGGCGCGGCCATGGCGGCCACGACGCTCAATGTGGTCCTGTTCGCGGGAATAGCGGCACTGGTCGTCGGCATCGTATTGGCGGTGATGATCGGCAGGGGATTGTCGGGCACCATCAAGCAGATTGCCGGGCGTATGCGCCAGCTGGCCGATGGCGATCTCGACCTGGAGCTCGATCAGCGCCAGCGCCACGAAGTGGGCCAGATGGTCGAAGCGCTGACGGTGTTTCGCGACAATGGGCGTGCCATGCGCGACATGGACAGCGAAAAGGCCCGGCAGGCGGCAGAGGATGCCGAAGAACATCGCATCCGCGCCGACCTGCAGGCCCGCATCAAGAGCGTGGTTTCGGCCGCCGTGGCCGGCGATTTCTCCGGCCGGATCGACGTACGCTATGAAGATCCCGAGCTCGAGAGCTTCGCTCAGAGCGTCAACATGGTGATGGAAACCGTCGACCGGGGGCTTTCGGAAACCGGGCAGGTTCTTTCGGCCATGGCCGACGCCGATCTGTCGCTGCGGGTCAACGGCACTTATGAGGGCGCCTTTGGCCAGCTCAAGGACGACACCAACGCCATGGCCGAAACGTTTGCCGAAATCGTGGGGCGGCTCAAGGACACCTCGCGGGCGCTCAAGATCGCGACGGGCGAAATCCTTTCGGGCGCCAACGACCTTTCCGAACGCACGACCCGGCAGGCGGCAACCATTGAGGAGACGTCAGCCTCGATGGAGCAACTGGCGGCGGCGGTGACCGGAAATGCGCAAAAGGCCCAGGATGCACTCGACAAGACGCGGGCGGCATCGGACCTGGCCCAAAAGGGCGGCGCGGTGATGGGCGAAGCCAATCAGGCCATGGAGCGGATCACCACGTCCTCGGCCAAGGTTTCCGATATCATCAAGATGATCGACGATATCGCCTTCCAGACCAACCTTCTGGCGCTCAACGCTTCTGTGGAAGCGGCGCGGGCCGGCGAGGCGGGCAAGGGGTTTGCCGTGGTGGCCGTCGAGGTGCGCCGGCTGGCACAATCTGCGGCCCAGGCCTCATCGGAAGTCAAGGTGCTGATCGAAGAGAGCGCCAACGAAGTGGGCGGCGGCTCGCGACTTGTCGCGCAGGCTACCGAAACGCTGCGCGACATTCGCGCGGCGGTGATCGAAAACGCCGAGATCATGGGCGGCATTTCCAATGCAAGCCGCGAACAGGCGGCCGCGATCTCGGAAGTGTCCTCTTCCGTGCGGCTGCTCGATGAGATGACCCAGCATAACGCCGCACTGGTGGAAGAAACCAACGCAACGATCGAGCAGACCGAGGCGCAGGTGACCACACTTGATGGGATCGTGGCGCGTTTTACGCTCGATGGAAACGCCGTCGTTGAGGATCAGGCGATGTGGGATCTCGACCAGGAAGCCGAAGCGCCCGCGTCGCTGCCTCAGCCCCGCCGCGTGTCCCAGGGGAATGCAGCGGTGGAAGCCGACTGGTCCGAGTTCTAGACTCGAACCGAAATTGAAACCAAATGAAAAAGCCCCGCCAAAAGCGGGGCTTTTTTGTTTCGATTGCCGGTTTGATCAGGCGACGGGCGTACGCCGGCGGGCAAAGAATGCGGTGACCGTGTGCGTATCGCGATGGTTGCCCCCTGTGACGGCTGCAAACCAGGCGCCGGCGGCACCGATGGCCAGCGAGGCGGCGGTGAGAAAGGCTCCGAGAATGCCCACCGTCCGAGCCTGATCGGCGGCGGCGACAAGGTCGTCCTGCACGCTCTGGGCCTGGGCGATGATCTCGTCGACCCGCGCTTCGGCTTCTGCCTGATCGAGATCGGTGCGTGCGGCGACCAGTTGGGCAAGATAGGCCCGATCGTCCTCGGAGACGCCCTCACCGGTGACGCCATCGATCAGGATGCGGCCGACCTCGTCGCGTGTCGCGGCAGCATCGCCTTCGGTGGCTGTTGCCGTGCGCAGCAGGCGGTCGATGCTCGACTGGAACGGACCGGATTCGTCGTTGATCGCCTGGCCGGCTGCAGCGCCTGCACCCTGCGCGGCGCCGCCGACGGCAGCGCCGACGCTGTTGGCAACGGTGCCGATGCCGCCAAAGGCGAGCGCAGCAGTAAAGACGACGGCGGTTGCCCAGACCAAAAGACCATGGAAGCCGTCGCGGATGTCGGATTCGTCTTCGGTCGCGTCATAATTGCGCCTGCGCATGCGACCGGTGAGATAGCCCCCGACCATCAGCGCGGAGACCTGCACCCAGATGACCCAGATGGCCATGGCGATGGCGATCCAGAACAGGGATACACCTTCACGACCGAACGGGTTGGTCATGGACAGCCCGATGGCCGAACCGAAGGCAAGAAGGACCAGGGAAATGGCGGCGGCGACGATGCCACCCGCCAGGATGGCCGGCCAATCGACGTAGGACGATGTTTCCTGCGCGGTTGCCGGCTCGGTGGGAGTTATTGTCGTCATGGGCTTTTGGTCCTTGGTGGTTTGGGGCTCAAGCGAGGCCGATGAAGGACAGGATGGCCATGACAACGACCACAAGGCCGACGAGATAGATGATGGAATTCATTGTCGTTCTCCGTCTGTATTTGCCCGCGCTAAGCCCGGGGTAAATCTTGTCGAAATCGATCTGGCGCACTCGCTAGAGCACGAAAATCAAAAGCAAAATGATCAGCGGCAGGGGGATGCCGATCAGCCAGAGCAAAAGTCCTGCGAACATGAAACCGAGTCCCTCATTGCACTGTGTGCGCTGTGTTTATCGTGAGGGACTAAGAGTCACGGGTGTGGGTTGGTTCCATCGGCCGGGCAGAAGGTGTCGAAAAGGGGACGAAAAAAGGCGACAGTTTGTCCATGACACGCTGCCGCTTTCAACCGTTGCGCCCTATCGGCTTGCTCAGTAATCCTGTTCGTAGAACAGGCCGACACCGGAATTGCCCGTCGTGCTGGTGGTGCCGCGGGCCCGAAGCTGCTCGGTGATGTCGAGATCGATCGTGACCCGACTTTCCGCGGCCCCGGCCTCGACGCCGAGATAGATGTTGTCATCGATATAGGCGCCGGCACGCACCCCGACATTGCCTTCGGAATCGGTGACGATATCGAGATCGTCGAGCCCTGCAGCTTCGCGCAGGGACCCCAGAAGCGAGCCCGAGCCACTGCCGCCACCGGCCAGTTCGGCCGCTGCCGCAGCCAGTTGGGCCAGTTGCAGCGGAGACAACTCGCCCACGCCGCGATCAAAGATCAGCCGAGCCAGAACTTCGTCCTGGGGCAGCATGGGATCAGACGAGAACGTCACCTCCGGCGATGATGCGCGGCCCGAAACGGTAACGATAACCGTGATGTCATTGCCCTGTGTGCGGGCGACGAGGTTGATAAAGGGATCGAGATCGCCGATCAGGGTGACGGTGCCTTCGTCGAAATCGATACGCTGGCCCAAAATCGAGAGCCGGCCGCGGATCAATTCGAGCCCGCCGACGGGCCGGACATCGGCCACATTGCCGTTGATCTGAACCTGGCCTCCCACCTCTGCATCGAGCCCACGACCGCGGATGAACACCTGGTTGGGCGCTGAAATGGTGATGGCGAGTTCGAGCGGCACGCTGGCCGTTGTGGTGCTCGATGCCCGCTGGTCGATGCGGGCCCGGGCCAGTGTCGCGGCGACCGGGGATGGTGGACGAACGTGATCAACGTCGATGACACTCACCGCGCCGCCGAAGCCATCGGGCACGGTGATGTCGGCGCGGGCGACGTCGACGTTGCCCGCCAGCCGTCCGCCATTGGCGATGGGGCCGGTGAGCCGCAGATCGCCGTTGAGCGTGGCGACCACGAGATTGCCGTCGGCGTAGCGCGCCGCGTCGAAATTGATCGCGATGTCGGAATTGAACCCAGCATCGAGGCCAACGAAGCCTGATGCCGAGACCGAACCGCCCGTGGCGAGATTGGCCGTGAGCGTGTTGATGGTCACACGATCTGCGTTGAGCGAAGCGGTGCCGGTTATGCCGACCAGCCGGAGCGCGAGACCGGGATCGATAAATTCGCCATTAGCGACGGCCACTGTGCCCGAAAACTGCGGATCATCGATGCGTCCGGTGACACGGGCGTCAAGATTTGCCGTGCCTGAAATCTGCGCGCCGCGATCGGCCACGAAGCGGTTGGCCAGCGAAAGCGGGCCCGAGCCGTTGACTGCGATATTGAGGCCGGCCCCTTCAAGCGGGATGGTGCCCTGAGCGGTGGCGCTGAGCCCGCCCGAGCCGTTGGCGCGAGCCTGGGACAGGGTGATCGTGTTATCGGCGAAACTGCCCTGGGCCGAAAGCGTGAGCGGGGCGATTCCGAATTCGGAGATCGTGGCGGCGTTGATCCCGTTCGCCTCGACCGAGAAACTGGCACGCGGGTCGCTGGCTGCGCCCGAGATCTGCGCGGTGCCGGAAACCATCCCGGCCAACCCCAGATCGGGGACGATGGTGTTGGCGATGTTAAGCGGGAAGGCGGTGACATCGAGCGCGATATCGAGATTTTGCCCGGCGCTGCCTGTCGCCATGATGCGGCCCGACCCGACGGCCAGTTCGACCCCCGAAAACGATACCGTCTCGTTGGCGACGGTCAGTTCGGCAGGTTGAGCGAGGCTGGCAGCAAGCTGGCCCTGTGTCAGCCCGAACGTGTCCAGTGCCACACGATATCCATCGGCAATGGGTTCGAGCAGGCCGGCCAAAGTGACCTCGGTTCCCGCATTGAGCGAAGCATTGCCTGAAAACCGCGTGGTTTGCTGGCTGGCCGTCGCGGTGAGCGAAACGGTTTGCACATTGGTGCCCGCGGCAACGATATCGGCGCCATCGATCGACCCGTCGATCACCGGAACGCCGAACAGATCGGCAATCGTTGCCTCGACGTTGGCCGAGCCGATTGTGATGTCGTTGAACCTTACGGCGTCGAGAGAGGCCGTGACCTCGGCGTTCTGGGTTTCGCCTTCCGGGTCCAGGATGATATCGGCGTTGGCCGCGCCGCTCGCGTCGGCCAGCGCGAGGGCGACCGCCGTTTCGATATTTGGCGCATCAAGGGTCAACCGGCCATCGAGCAGGCCATTGGCAAAGCGAGTAAGATTGCCCGAAAGCGCCGTGCCGGGGGCCTCGAACGCAAAGTCTGACAGGCGCAGGCGCTCGGCATTATTATCGATGTCGCTGGCCAGAGAGACGCGGAACCCATCGAGCGATGCAGCACCAGCGAGGGCACCGACAAGCCCTTCTTCGCGCGAGGTGCCGTCAAAGCCGATATTGGCGTTGCGCAATGTGCGCCCGCCCAATGTGCCTTCGGGGATATCGACGTCTGCGGACAAGGCGATGGTGCCTTCGGCGCCCTGGGCGGTGCCTGCCGCGGTCAGCTGGCCGGACATTTCGGGATTGATCAGGGCAAGGTCGGCCAGCGCCAGATCGAAGGTGAAATCGGCGGTGCCTGTGGCATAGGTGCCGTCGGCGACCATTTCGACCTGGCTATTGGCGATGCGGAAATCTTGGGCCTCGAGCCCGGCTTCATTGCGCGCTAGGCGACCCGATAGCGCAACCGTGCCTTCGAGCAAATTGTCGGCGATCTCGTCATCGACCGAGAGGTCGGTGCCGGTGCCGTCGAGCGTGAGATCGAACCCACCGGACAGCGGCGAGACCGTTCCGGTGGCATCAAGAGCAATGGCGCCCGACAGCTCCCGTTCGGCAAGACCGGAAAAGGGGGCTATCGAATCGGTGGTGAGCACGAGATCGCCACTAAAGACGTTTTCGTTGATCTGGCCGGCTGCCTCGAAATTGAGCGCCTGGGCGACGAGGCGGAGCTGGGCAAGAGTGACGGGCTGACCCACCTCCCACATGCCTGCGAGGCCGAACCCAATGGAGGTGCCAAGCGCCTGGGAAATTTCTTCCGATGATGAGGTGACGCCTTCGATCATGCCATCGCCATTGAAGGTGACGCGGCGGGCTGAAGGATCGTCGAGATCGGCAGCAACGCCCGAGGTGTCGAGCACCAGGCTCCGGGCGGCGAAATCGGGGGTTTCAAAGCCCAGCAACTGGAGGCGTCCCGACCATTGTTCGGACGCTTCATCGCCGTAATCGACATCGAAGCGGGCGCGCTGGATACGGGTGGACGCGCCGGGCACGGGCAGAGTGACCGTGTCGCCAGAGACCGGAGAAATTTCCCCGGTGACATCGAGACGGATCAAAAAGCCATCTGCCGTGGTGGCGGCATTGGCCAAGAGCGACAGTTCGCCGCCCGAAAGCGAAAGATTGGAAACTTCAAACCCGCCGGCATCACGCATGAGCGCCTCGAGCGAAAGCGCAGTCTGTTCACCGAAGAAATCGCGATAGGCGGCCGGCAGGACGGTGGAAAGCGGGCCGCGCAGATCGGCGGCGATGGCGAGGCCCTGCCCATTCTGGTCGAGCGTGCCCTCCCCGGTCAGGATACGGTTGCCATCGGCATCGAAGGTCAGAGCGATGTCGAGATCGTCGATGGGGCCGGCCCCTTGCAGGCCCAGCGCAATTTCCGGACGTCCCTCGATGTCGACGAGGTTGGCGACGATACCATCTTCCGGCTCTATGAGCTCAAGTCCGAGATCGATTTCGCGCGTATCGTTGGCGTATTGCAGATCAAGGTCGAGCGTGCCGCCCGGTCCGTCCAGGCGTTCGATATCGAGCTGGGCATCGATGGCGCCACCCTCCAGCGTCATCGATCCGGCCAGCGAGATTTCCGAACCCAGCCCGAAGACCTGTTCACCGAACCGCACATTGGGCACGGAGAGGCTTTCAAGAATAACCGCGACGGGCAATTCTGGAACGGAGAACCCGCCCGCCTCGGGGGACGGGGCCGCTGGCGCCTCACTGGAAACCGGATTGCGAATATAGGCAATGGAATCGGCCGACAGCGACTGGATTTCCAGCCGCCCGAACAGCAAGGCGCCCTGGTTCCACTGCAATTGCGCGTTTTCAACGATCAGCCAGATGCCTTCGGTGTCGGAAATGGTGATCTGGTCAATCGAGGCGTTGGATGAGAGCGCCCCGTCGATGCCGGTGAGCCGGATCTGGCGGTCGGGCGTGGATATCTGGTTTTCAACGAAGCCGACAAGCGCGCCGCGCTGCTCGTTTTCATTGAGCTGGCTGGCGCGGGCCAGCATGTCCATGAGGCTTTCGCGCTCGGCATCCTGGGCCATGGCCGGCACCGGCATGGCGAGCGAGACGACGGCGATTGCGGTGGTCAGAACGCGCATCAGAACGACTGTCCTATACCGACATAGAGCGCATAATCGGGGTCGCCCGGGCTCTTGTTCAAAGGCACAGCGACGTCGAGGCGCAAGGGCCCGAGCGCTGTGTAATAGCGGATGCCCACGCCGGCCCCCAGGCGCAACTGATCGAAATCGGGGAAGGTGTCGGCGGCCACGTAGCCGCCATCGACGAAGGCGACGGCGCCGAACTGATCGTTGAACCGCACGCGGCCTTCCAGAGACGCTTCGAGGAGGTAGCGGCCGCCGGTTGTGTTGCCCATGCCGTCATCAACCCCGATGGAGCGATAGGCATAACCGCGCACCGAACCGCCACCGCCGGCGAAAAACAACAGGTCCGGCGGGATTTCGGACAGCGAGGGGCCAGCCACAGCGCCCGCCTTGACGCGGCCGGCAAGGACATAGTTGGCGTCCTCGTCGAAGGCGAAATAGGCGCGGCCTTCGAGCGTCGCGCGGGCGAGGAAATTTTCGTACTCGAGTTCGTAGAGCGGGTCGACCGTCGCTTCGAGATAGAACCCCTCGGTGGGATCGAGATCGGAATCGCGATTGTCGAACACGCCGCGCCCGTAAAGGCCGGCGGTGGTGAAATTGCGGTTTCCGAAGGTCGCGTCGTCCTCGAAATAGGAATGCTGGAACTGAAGGCCGACGCTCCCGGAAATATCGTCGGTAAAGAGCTGTTCGATCCCCAGACGCCCCTGCACAGACGTTTCGGTATAGAGCGGGAGGACCGAACGGTCGGCGCTGAGCGCGGCGACGAGGTCGGTCTCGGGGGTGAAAATGCCCGGCTTGGTGAAGGTGCCGCCAAAGGCATAGTCGAACTCGGCGGTGTCGATGGGGAAGCTGATACCGGCCACCTTTGCATCGAGCCGCAGGCGCTCGGCCTCGCCGAACAGGTTGCGGTGCAGCCAGTAGCCTTCGACACCAAGTCCGTCGAGCGTGCCGTAGCTGGCGCCGATGCCAAAGCGGCGCAAAGCCTGTTCCTGTACTATGATCTGGTAGGGCAGCAGACCGTTGGGCTGGACGTTTTGGGCCGCCTCGATGCGCATCGAGCGGAAAACGCCGAGCCGGGTCAGCCGTTCGCGGGCCCGCTCAATGTCGTCGGGATCGTACTCAGCGCCCTGGACCAGCCCGGTCTGACGCACGATGAAGGCCGGGCTCATGTTCTGTGTGCCCTCGACCCCTATGGGACCAATGGCGGCGTAGGCGCCCGGATCGACCACTATGGAGACTTCGAGCGTGCGGCTGGGGTGATCGGCGATCACATCGCGCGAGCCGATCTGTGCCTTGGGATAACCCAGTTGGCGCCAGGCTTCGACAAGACGCTGTTCGGCCTGGGCTATGACCGTGGCGCGGGCCACCTGGCCCGTCACGAACCCTATTTCGGAGGGCGCCTCGACCCTATCGGCTTCGACAACGGGCATGGGCGCCCTGTTGTCAACGCGCAGGGGGCCAAAGACGAATTGAGGCCCTGGATCGACGGTAACCCTGATCTGAGCGGGTTCGGGCAGGCTGGCGTCGGGCGGGATCGAGGCGGCTTCGCGGCCATTGACCAAAATAGAGATCACGCCGCCGTAATAGCCCAGATTATATAGCGCTCCGGTCATGCGGGCATAATCGCCACGCGCCTTGGCCAGAAGGCCTGGTACTCCCGATGCCGGCTCGTCACGGTCACCCCAGAGGCCGGAGGCTCCGCGCAGGGCGGCGTCCACCTCGCCCTCGGTGCCGGTCTCGAAGGTCAGATCATAAGTGCGCGGATCGGCAATCACAGCATCAGCGTCATCGGTCTGGGAACCGAAGAACTGGATGCCGAACAGTTCGAATCCGAGCGCCGGGCCGGTGAGAAGCGTACCGGCCACACAAAGGGCAATCAGGCTATAGCGCTTGTTGGCTTTCACGGCTGGTACGCAATCCACACTATCCATTCCGCTCAACTGGAGATCCGAGTTGGGGGATAACTGGCTCCAATTTGATCAAAATCCTAGCACAGGACGGGTTAACGGCAACCCCGACGGCCAGGTCAAAACAACGATTATGATCTATGTGTCGCAGGCCGGGCACGGTCAGCGCTGCGCCGGGGCCATCGAATCGAGCAGGGCAAAGGTGCTCGTGACCAGATCGATGGAGGGGCGCAGCGGCGCCTCGGCGGCGGCGATCTGAGGTTGGGGAACGTCCCGGGTGGCGCGATGCTCGGCGTAGGCCAGCCGGACCGGCTCGGGTTCGGGCGTCCCGATTTGCGGGCGTGGTGGAATCGCAGCAGGCGCCTCGGCGGCGGCGATGGCAACAAGGGCATCGGTTTGGGGTTGTGCAGGCTCCTGCTCCTGCACCCCCAACCCGAGCGGGCGGGATGGCGGCAAAAAGCCCAAGGGGGTGCTTTCAAACGCGGTCTCGACCGGATCGGCGGCGGCAACCTCAAGTGTCTGAACGATCTCGGTTACGGGCGGCGGAGGCGTGACGGCGGCAACCACGGGCTCGGCGGCGGTCGGCGGCATGGGGGCAATGGGGGTTGCCGGGCCGGGGCGCAAGCCGGTCTCTTCGAGTAGGCCGGCGGCCTTGGCCTCGTAATAATAGCCCTTGGCGTAAAGCTGGACCGCGCGGTCATGACTGCCATTGGCCAAAAGCCAGGCGCCGCGCAGATATTTGACGGCATAGATGAGGTTGGTTTCGGCGTTGAGCAGATCGGAGGGCTGGCCACGGAACCCCATGGTGCGGGCCGTGGCGGGCAGAATCTGCATCAGTCCGTAGTAAGGCCCGTTGCGGGCTGCAGGGTTGAACGTGCTCTCGCGATTGATGACGCGGCGGACCAGCTCGAGCGGCACGCCGTAATATTGCGCGTAATACTGGGCGAGAGTTTCGACTTCCGTGCGCGAATGGCTCTGCGCGCTGGCAGGCACGGCCGAAAACCCCAGAACGAGGGCGGCAAACAGCGCGATGAGCCGTTTTGCAATCATTGAGACCCGAAAAGAAATTGAACCCTGAGCAGCGCGCATAGCACACGCTTCCCCATAATGGGAGCGGATGTGGCAAATTGTGGGCGACAATCAGGCAATGCGACAACTTTTCGGCCCGCCAGATTGCTGATAGAGCGTCAGCCATGCTCAATCCCATGCCCAAGACCTTCGATTACAACCCGCCCCGCGAGCCCTGGCTCGACATCCTCCACGAGGATGCCGATATCGTGGTTTTCATAAAGCCCTCGGGCCTGCTCAGCGTGCCGGGCAAGGACCCGGCGCTGTTCGACAGCCTGCAAAGCCGGGCGCTGGAACGGTATCCGGGCGCCGGAACGATTCACAGGCTCGACAAGGACACTTCGGGCATCGTCGTGATGGCCAAGCACAAGGGAGCGCATGGCCATATCGGCAAGCAGTTCGAATATCGCCAAACAACCAAATTCTATATCGCGCGGGTCTGGGGCCATGTGGGCGAGGACGAAGGGCTCGTCGATCTGCCGCTGGCGACGGACTGGGAGAACAAACCGCGCCAAGAGGTCAACCATGAGCGTGGCCGGGCCAGCCAGACGCGATGGCAGGTCATAGGGCGCGAGGCGGAGGCGACGCGGCTCAAGCTCATCCCCATCACCGGCCGCACGCACCAATTGCGGGTGCATATGAACGAGATCGGACACCCGATTCTTGGCGATGAATTCTATGCCACAGGCGATGCGCTTGCGGCGGCCGACCGGCTGCAATTGCACGCGGCTGAACTGGGGTTCAGACACCCCAACGGCGGAGCGCCTGTCGTTTTTCGGTCCGAGCCGCCCTTTTAAGCCCAGGCCAACACGCAAAGAAAAAGCCGGCCCCCGGAAGGGGACCGGCCTGTCGTTGCGTTGCCGTCAGAGGCATCCATCAGGCAACGCGACGAATGTCGGCTCGCGCCTTGCGCTCGGCGCGCTCTTCCACAAGACCCTTGTGCAGCGCGATGATCGCGGCGTCGAAATCTTTTTCTTCGACCAGCACCTGCAGATCGACCTTGCGGATCATGTCGGTGAGGCCGATCGGCTCGATTCCGGCTTCATCGAGCGCGGCAATGGCGCGCGGCAGGATGCGGACGCCGCCCAGATCGCGGCCGATGGCCGAAACCATGGCGAGCTTGCGCAGCGTTGTGCTTGCCGTGGGGAACGCTTTGGCTAGATCGGTCTCAACCCGCTTTATCGCCTTCATCGAGCCCTTGAGATAGTGGGTAATGGTGTTGGCGTTCGAGGTCTTGGAGATGATCCAGACCTTGTGGCGCGTCAGGGATTCGAGAATCTTGGTGTCGTAACCCTTCACCCCGACCATGTCCTGGTCGTAAAACTCGAGGGCAAACACGCCCTTTAGACCCGTAATGATCTCGGCGCCCGGGGTCTTGGGGGCCAGATCGCTCACAATGACGGTGCCCGGATGGTCGGGCTCGAAAGCGTTGGTGACGCGCAGGGGGATGCCGGCCTGGCGCAGCGATTTGGCCGCGCGCGGGTGGATCGCTTCCATGCCCATGTTGGAGAGCTGGTCGGCAACGTCGTAATTGGTTTCGCCGATCACCTGCACCTTGTCCGAGCCGACCAGTTTGGGGTCTGCCGAAGAGAGGTGAAATTCCTTATGGATGATGGCTTCCTTGGCACCGGTCACCACCGCAACGCGGGACAGGGTCACTTCGGAATAGCCGCGATCATAGGTCTTCATGAGCTGTTCGGCGCACTGGGCATAGCCGGTGACGATGGGCAGTTCGGTGGCGAAATCGACGCCGGAGAACTGGCGTGCGATATGCTCGTCGAGCGGCAATTCGCCATCCTGACGCCAACCTGTCAGATCGATGAAGCGGGCGTTGACCCCGTTCTGGTTGAGCAGCAGGGCGGTATTGAACGCCGATTGCGCTTCGCCCAAAGCCGAGAGCATTTCACGCACGGTCAGAAGATGGGCTTCGAGCTGGAAATGGCCGAACGAGCACAGGCGCGAAAGGTCGATCAAACACGAGCGCACGCCTTCGATCCGCTCGCGGATGAATTTGTCGGCCTGCTCGCGCGTTGCAGCGTCGGCAAAGATTTCTGCGTTCTTTTCGACCATTTTCGAGGCAACCGAAGAGAGTGCATCGCCCCATTGCCAGCCGCTTTCCGCGCTCGCAAACAGCGCGTAAACGCCGGGTTCGTCGGACTTTTTGTGCTCGAGAAGGGCGTCTGTCATGCCGCCATAAGCTGACACGACGAAAATGCGATTGTAGAGCTCAGGGCCCTTCCGGTCGCCGACGAGCACGGTGCGCAAAAGCTCCTGGCTGCGCGACATCGACGTGCCACCGATTTTTTCGACTGTATGGGTCTTGGCTGTCACTTGTTGCCTCCGATTGGGTCGGGGTGCCCGGCGGGACCGTAAAATCCCGCCGAATGGTTCATGGGCCGGTCAGGGCCTATTCGAGTTTGCCCGAGACGATTTCGAACGGACCCCTGGGGTCGCGGTTCGAAAGAAAATCGGGACGTGGTTTATTGGCCGCGAACGGTTCTTCGACCCTGTTGGACCAGGCGTTGTAGACAAAGAACGCATTCGAGCGCGGGAACGGGGTAATGTTGCCGTTCGAGCCGTGAATAGTATTGCATTCGAACAGGATCACCGTTCCAGCCTTGCCCGAGGCGTATTCGATGCCGAACTTTTCGGCGAGATCGGACAGCGCCTTGTGGCTGGGGACACCCACATCCTGCTTCTTGAGCGAGGATTTGTGGTTGTCGTCCGGGGTTTCGCCCGCGCAGGACACGTAATGCTTGTGCGATCCGGGCATGAGCATCAGCGGCCCGTTGAGCGCGTCATTGTCGGTCAAAAGGATCGAAGCGGAGATGGCCCGCATGCGCGGCATGCCATCCTCGGCGTGCCAGGTCTCGAAATCCGAGTGCCAGTAGAATTCCTTGCCGGTAAAGCCAGGCTTGTAGTTGAGCCTGCTCTGATGAAGATAGAGATCGTCATCGAGCAGGAAACGGATCTTGCCGGCAATCCGCTCGTCGCGGGCCACCCGGTTGAACAGGGCGCTTTCGTCCTCAAGCCGGAAAATGGTGCGCACCGCATCCGATTCAGGTTCGGTCACCACATTATCGGAGTTGAGGCCAGCTTCACCCGAGCGCAGACGGCGCGATTCGGCCTGAAGCTTTGCCACCTCGGCGGGTGAGAAAACATTGTTGAGGACGAGGAAGCCGTTCTTGTCGAAGTCTTCGGTCTGGGCGCGGGTCAACGGCGCCTGCGGCGTCCAGTTGCCCCAAAACACAGGGTCTTTGCGCTCGAGCCAAGCTTCCTCGGCAAGTCGTGTTGGATAGGCATCCGATCGGGTGTGAACTGCAGAGAGTGTCATTGCTTCCTCTACTCCTTGGTTCGGGTTTGTGGGGGCGCCTTACGCGCTTTTTGCCAACTCGGCGGCCGGAGCATATGAACCATCCTCACGATGGACTTCGGTGCCGGTCACCGGAGGGTTGAAGCAGCATGCCATGACCATTTCCTCGCGGGCGGTCAGGCGGTGCTTGTCGTTCTTGTCGAGCGCATACATCACGCCGGGCTTGATCTGGTAAACCGTACCGGTCTCGAGATCCTCGATCTCACCATCGCCCGAGACGCAATAAACGCTCTCGAAATGGTGCTTGTAGTGGAACTCGTGGCTGGTGCCGGCGTGAATGCGGGTGATGTGGAACGAAAATCCCATACCGTCGCCAGCAAGCAGCAGGCGAGTGGAATCCCAACCATTGGAATTGACGAGCCGGTCGCCCTGGCGGGCGTCTTCGAGATCACGAACGATCATTTTGTATTTCCTTTTTCTTTCTTCCCAGTCGCGCTCCAAAACCTGGGAGCGCTCCCGTCCGCTGCGCTGCCGACTATTCGGCCGCGGCGCGCGAAACATCCTTGTCGAGCACGGCTTCGAAAGCGTCCTCGATAATGTCGAGGCCCTTGTCGAGCTGCGCGATATCGATGACGAGCGGGCAGAGCACCTTGACCACTTCGTCACGGCCACCCGAGGTCTCGATGATGAGGCCCTTGTCAAAGCACTTGGCGCAGATGTCGGACGCAACATCACCGTTTTCGGTGTTGATGCCCATCATCATGCCGCGGCCGCGCAGGGTCAGCCCGTACCGTTTGGCAATGGCGCCGAGGCGGGTCTTCAAATGCTCGCCCTTGGCCTTGACCGAATTGGCAAAGGCATCGTCGCGCCAGAATTTTTCCAGCGCCACGCGGGCCGTGACGAAGGCATGATTGTTGCCCCGGAAGGTGCCGTTGTGTTCGGCGGGCTTCCAGATGTCGTGTTCGGGCTTCAAAAGCGTCAGAGCGAAGGGCAGGCCCATGCCCGAAAGCGATTTGGCCTGGGTGATGATATCGGGGTCAAGGCCGAACTCTTCGAACGAAAAGAACGTGCCCGTGCGTCCGCACCCGGCCTGGATGTCATCGAGAATGAACAGCGCGCCATGTTTCTTGGCGATGGTCTCGATCTTTTTGAGCCATTCGCCCGACGCGGCGTTGAGACCACCCTCACCCTGTACGGGTTCGACCAGGATCGCGGCAGGGGCATCAATGCCACCCGAGGGATCATCGAGCATCTGCTCGAGCATGTCGGCGGTATCGATGTCGGGACCGAAATAGCCCTCGAAGGGGGCGCGATGGACGCCGTTGAGGTCGATCCCGGCACCGCCGCGCTTACCGGCATTGCCCGTCGCGGCCAGCGCGCCAAGGGTCATGCCGTGAAAGCCGTTGGTAAAGGCGATCACATTGGTGCGGCCGGTCACCTTGCGGGCCAGCTTGATGGCAGCCTCGACGGCATTGGCGCCGGTCGGTCCGGTGAACATGAGCTTGTAGTCCATGCCGCGCGGCTTGAGGATGATGTCCTCGTAGGCCACAAGAAACTCTTCCTTGGCCTTTGTGAACATGTCCAGCCCATGGGTGATGCCGTCGGAGGTGACGTAATCGACCAGGGCGGCCTGCATGTCCGGGTCGTTGTGACCGTAGTTCAGCGAGGAACAGCCGGCGAGAAAGTCGATATACTCACGGCCGTCTTCGCCGTAGATGATCGAACCCTTGGCCTTGCCAAAGAGTTTGGGGAAGCTGCGCGAGTACGAGCGAACCTGGCTCTCGACGCGATCGAATGTTTCGTGTGTCGTGGTCATTGTGCCTTGTCTCCTTGTTTTTCTCGTATCGCGCTCCCGATCGTCAAAAGTGTCTTCCACTTTTGCCGGGGACGCTTCGAGCGGGACGGCGGAATTTGGAATGAGGGGAATTCTTGCCTGCATGAGATCTGATGGCGCTGCCGGTCCGCAGTCAGTGGCGGCAGCGCTCCTTATCTCTCTTAGGCGGCAGAACGAACGGGCAGTGCCGCGCGTTCGAACGGGCCGATGGTGACAAGAAATTCGGTGTCGTGCAGGCCGGCAAAATGATCGTCGCGCTTGAAGTGCGGCTGACGAACTAGATCGGCGTCCAGCGTCTCGGCGATCGACCCGAACAGAGCCCATGAGGGCTTGTTGTCCTTGGTGATGGTCGACTGCACCTGAGTGACATTGGCGCAGACCTTGCGGGCGAGCACGGCATTGATGAGACGCTTGGCCATGCCCTTGCCGCGAGCCTTTTCGGCCACGCAGACCTGCCAGACGAAATAGGTGTCGGGGTGTTCGGGCGGGATATAGCCCGAAACCCAGCCAACGATTTCACCGTCCATTTCAGCCAGCGCGCAAGTGGACGCGAAATGGCTGCACTGGAGCAGGTTGCAATACATCGAATTGTCGTCAAGCGAGGTTGTGTCGGAAATGAGCTGCCATACACCGGCACCATCTTCGCGCCTGGGAGCGCGAATCTTGATGGTCGAGCGCGGGTCGGCGCTGAGGTCCGTATCGCTGACTGCTGCGAGTTTCATGGGATGCCTCCAATTTGCTTTCGCGCAGTTAGTTAGCTTATACAAACTAAATGTCAACCCTCGGAAATCGTTCCAAATCGGGCTGTATTTAGATTATCTGTTGTTTTTCATGACTTTACGTATTCAAATGATAATTACGCAACGCTGGACATCCCCTGGGGAAAGCCGGCATCGCTTGCCAAATTCATTAGTGTTATCTAAATGATTTTGTCAAAACACCACCGGTTGGGGCTTGGGAGAGCCGGCAAGCAGAGGTAAAGACCATGAACACACTCGTCTTGGAGCCAGGCCGCGCCGTGCAAGCCCCGACAAAGACCGCGCTTTCGGCGCTGCGCAAAATCCTGCGCAAGACCGAGCTCAATTCAAAGGCGCTGATGCGCGAAACGGGGCTGACCCCGTCCCAGCTGATTTTCATGCAATTGCTCGATGACGGGCTCGAACACACAGCGGGTTCGGTTGCGGCGCGCATGGGGATTACTCAGGCGACCACCACGGCGCTGATCCAGAAGCTCGAAGCGCTCAACATGGTCGCGCGCCGCAAGGGTCAGACCGATCGGCGGCAGGTCTGGCTGAGCCTTACAGACAAGGGGCGCAAGGTGCTGGAGATCGCGCCCGACGGCGCACACGCCCAGTTTCACGACGCGTTTTCCAGTCTTGAGGAGTGGGAACAGCTCATGCTGATCGCGGCACTCGAACGGGTGGCCTCGATGCTCGATGCCGAGGACGACACCGCGGCAGCCGTGCTGGCATCCGATCCCGTGCTGGCCCCACGCGCCGAGTCCGGCGCCTGAACTAGAGCGCCATGAAATCGTCGAACGTGTCGTCGGCGTCCGGGGCGGCGGCGGTCGTTTCAGGCGGCCCGAAAAGGGCGTCATGAACGGCGCGTTCGGCCTCCATTGTATAGAGCCGGCGCAACCCGGCGATGAGTCCGGCCAACTCGGCGGTGTGCTCTGAAGGCACCTCGCCAGGCGCCAGGCCGGCGATCTGCATTCTGATATCGTCCATGGCTTCGGACAGCGCGCCGAGGCCGTCCAGCCCGTTTGCCGCCATCTGAAGCAGTGCAATGACCTTGGTGCCATCGGTATCGAGGCTCGACAGGGCGTTGGCCAGTTTCTGATCGAGCCCGGAGAGCAACTCCAGTGCCTTGGTCGCGCCCTCTTCGAGCCCCTTGCCCTGCCCCGCGCCGTCAGCCGAAGCGGTGGCGCCGAAGGCATCGGCCAGCGCCGCGGACTGGCTGAGCCATTCGACGGCGCTCTCGGCGGCCAAAACAGTCTCGCTGGTCAGCTCACGCAATTGGGTGGCAATGACGGTGAGCGAGGCCCCGCGCGGGCCGAGCTGGGCGCAGCGCACCGCGGCGTTGAGGCTGACAAGGCGCATATTGGCCTCGACATCCTGAACGGCTTCGACATGGCCGAGCAATACGCGCACCGTGCGCTGGACCGTTGCGGCCACCGCCTCGAGCTTGGCCCGTTCGGCTTCGAAATTGCGCAGAAGGGATACGGCGGCCCGCAACTGGTCGCTCAGGCTGGCGATGGATGACGATTTGCCGGCGTCCGAGCCATATTGCCCGCGACTGCGCGCCATGATCGTTTCGGCATCGGCGGCAAGTGCGGCAAGGGAGCGTTCGGCATCGCTTACCTCGACGCCGAAATCATGCGCCGTCTCGGCCAGTTGCGCCTGTTCGAGCGAAGCGATTACCCCAAGGGCCTGACTTTGATCTTCGGGCTTTAACTCGATATCGAATGCCGGTTCACCCGACAGCACGCCGGCCAGATGACCGAGACCGGCCTCGATGTGTTCGAGCCGCTGGCGAGTGGCATCGCCGACCTGCAGAGCCATCACCGCGCTGCCGATCTGCCCGACAATCTGACGCGAGAGCCGGCTGGTTTCGGCACTGCCATCGACCGCCGAGGCGCGCTGGCTTTCCAGGGCGCGCAATGTGGCGGCCAGCCGTGTCGCCAGATCGGAAAGCGTATGGGCATGGGCGCCCTCGAAGCGATTGCGCTGACTGACTGCGGCATCGACTTCAACGACGAGCTGGCGATAGACCTGCGAAAATTCCTTGAGCGTGCGGGTGGCGGATTCCGAAAGCGTCGCGATATCGGTGGTGAACACATCGAAATCGTCGCTGTCCTGGGCGATGCTGGCGGCGGTCACGCGCGCATTTATCGAAACGATGCCCATCATCTTGATGGTTCTGTGCAGATCGGAAATCGGGAGATGGGCGGAGCGAACCACTTCGAACAGACGTTCGAGATCGATCCTTTCCTGCCCGAAGGCGTCCGAGAGGGTGGCCGCGCGGCTGGCGACCGCCTGGAGGTGGCCCGTCGCCTGTTCGACCTCGGCACCCTTTAGGGCATCGGGCAGCGCATCGAAGAGCTTTATGAGCTTGTTGAGGAGCGAAGCGCCCTCCGAAAGGCATCCGCCGACCGACACGAAGGCGGTTTCGATCTGTTCCCGGTGCCCGGCCAGATCGGCGGCAAGCTGATTTATGGCGGGAGGTGTAGCGGACATGGTCATAAAATTCATTCTCCGGGCCGTTTGGCCTTGTGGCCGAACGCCACGATTTCATCGCCGATTTTTCCGAGCGGAAGGATCCGCCCCGCGGCGCCGCGCTGGATGGCTTCCTTGGGCATGCCGAACACCACCGAGGTTTCCTCGTCCTGGGCGATGGTGGGGCTACCCATTTCGCGCATTTCCAGAAGACCGCGCGCGCCATCATCGCCCATGCCGGTCAGGATGATGCCCAGTGCGTTGCGGCCGGCAGTCTGGGCGGTGGAGCGGAACAGCACGTCGACCGATGGACGGTGGCGCGATATGTGAGGGCCGTCGGTAATCTTGACAGTGTAGCGCGGGCCGTTGCGCACCAGCATCATGTGGTAATTGCCCGGTGCCATCAGCACCTGACCGGGCCGCACGAGCTCGCCATCCTGGGCTTCCCTGACCGAAACCGCACAACCGGCATCGAGGCGTCGAGCGAAGGCGCCGGTGAATTTTTCCGGCATGTGCTGAACGATCAGGATGGGCGGGCAGTTCGCCGGCAGGGCCTCGAGAATTTCGCGCAGCGCTTCGGTGCCCCCGGTCGATGCCCCGATGACGACGATCGGTTCGGTCACCGGAATGCGCTCGATCAGGCTCTTGCGGCGGGTTTCGGAAATGGCGGGCAATATGGCATCGGCGGTGAGCTTGGATTCGACCGCGAGGGCCGGCGCCTGCTTTTTCATTCCCCGCATCTTGGCGTGGGCGGCGCCCTTGGCCGCATCGCAGATGCGCATGCGCGATTCATTGAGGAACTGGGCCGTATCGACGCGGGGCTTGGCCACCACATCGACGGCGCCGGCCTCGAGCGCCTGCATGAAGGTGTCCGACCCGGCTTCGGCCAGACTCGAGCAGATGACCACGGGGATGGGCCGCTGGGACATGATCTTGCGCAGGAAGGTCAACCCGTCCATGCGCGGCAATTCGATGTCGAGGAAAATCACGTCGGGCACTTCCTGGCGGATGCGCTCGGCGGCGACATAAGGGTCTGAGGCCGTGGCCATGACCTCAAGGTCGGGATCGGCGGAAATGATATCGCTGAGCGTTAAGCGCACCGAGGCGCTGTCATCGATAATCAGCACGCGGATTTTCTCGCTCATGGCTACGCCCCCGCCTTCTGGAACACGGCGGGCGCCACCTGACGCATGGTAACCGAGGTGCCGATCATCGATTCCGAATGACCGAGCAGCAGATATCCGCCGGGCCGCAAATGGCCCACCAGACGGTTGATAACCGCTTCCTGATCGGACTTTTCAAAGTAGATCAGGACGTTGCGCAGCAAGATGATGTCGACGTCACGATCGAAGGGATAGGTCCCATCCATCAAGTTGAGGCGCTGGAACCGGACCAGACGCCGCAATTCGGGCACGATGCGCACTTCGGGGCGCGGCCCGGTCCGCCGGGCGAACATCAGATAGCGGCTCTGCTTGGCCGGCGGCACCGGCGCGATCTGTTCGGCCGGATAGACCGCCCTTCGGCCCTGATCGAGAACGTCGGTGGAAATGTCGGTGCCCAGCAGCACAAAGCGGAAATCGC
Organism: uncultured Pelagibacterium sp.; assembly: GCF_963972885.1. Taxonomy (NCBI): domain Bacteria; kingdom Pseudomonadati; phylum Pseudomonadota; class Alphaproteobacteria; order Hyphomicrobiales; family Devosiaceae; genus Pelagibacterium; species uncultured Pelagibacterium sp. The sequence continues at coordinate 30,552 of NZ_CAXAXY010000011.1, forward strand.
GGCGCTGGGCGGCAATATCGGCCAGCACCATGGCGGCGGTATAGGGCTCGGCCCCCGTCGAACTGGCGGCGCTCCACACCTTGAGGAGCGGCATGCGCTCGTTGCGTCGAGCTTCGAGCAGCTTGGGGACCATGAGCTTTTCCATGAGATCGAAATGTTCGGGCTCGCGGAAGAAATCGGTCTTGTTGGTGGTGACGGCGTTGATGAGATAGGGCAGTTCGGCTTCGAGCCCGCCCTGCCTGAAAAGATGGGCGCCATAGGCCGAAAAGCTGGTCATACCCAGAACCCGCATTCTGCGGCGCAGTCGCCCTTCCACCATCAGGCGTTTGGTGGGCGGGAGCTTGATGCCGACCTCACGGCCGATCAGCGCAGAGATGCGCTGAAAATCGGCTTCGCTGAGGCGGTCGTCTTCATCGATATCGTTGGAAATGCGGGCTAGGGCGGACAATTCAAACTCCATGGCGGGCGGCTGGCCGGGGTGCCCGGCCAACCGAAAATTTTGTCACGCTGCGAGGATCGGCTGCTTGACGATGTCACCGAACAGACCGTCGAGATCGAGCACGGTAACAAAGCTTCCATTGCGGCGGCCGATGCCGGCAATGCAGTGCCCGCTCCAGCCGGAACTGACGGCGGGTGCCGGATCGAGCGTGTCGGAGTCCAACACCGTCACCTCGAACACCTTGTCGGTTCGCAGGCCCAGGGTCACCGGGCCGTCGGGCCCGTTGATGGTGAGAACCACGATACGGGTGTTTTCGGTATCGGCGGCCGGCGCCATGCCAAGGGTCAGGCGCAGGTCGAGCACCGGCACGCCCTTGTCGCGCACATCGATCATGCCGAGCAGGTTTTCGGGCGCGCGCGGCAGGCGGGCGATGGGCAGCATGTCCAGGATTTCCTGGACCGTGGCCACCGGGGCCGCGAAGATTTCCTCCGCGACACCGAGCGTTACATACTGAATTTGCTCAGCCATGACAGGTCCCGATCAGGCCGCGCCGCGGCGGGTGAATTGGGAATCCAGATCGTCCTGGCCTTCGTCCAGATCGAGATCGAACCCGCCACCCGAAGAAGACGAGCCCTTGGCGGGCGTCTTTTTCATATGGGGTGCCTTTGCCAGAATCTCGCGCTTGAGATCGGGCCTGGCCGAGGGTGCGGCGACCGTATTGGCCGGCGCGGGCATGGCTTTTCCATCGATACGGAAATACCCGATGGCAGCCTGGAGCTGTTCGGCCTGGCTGGCCAGTTCCTCGGACGTCGCCGACATCTCTTCGGCAGCCGAGGTGTTTTGCTGGGTGACCTTGTCGAGCTGCTGGATGGCCGTATTGATCTGGGCTGCACCGGCATTCTGTTCGCGGCTGCCGGCCGAGATTTCCTCGACGAGTTCGGCTGTACGCTGAATGTCGGGGACCAGCTTGGAGAGCATTTCGCCGGCCGACTGGGCCGCCTTGACGGTATCGCCCGAGAGGGTCGAAATTTCGGCCGAGGCCGCCTGGCTGCGTTCGGCGAGCTTGCGCACTTCGGACGCCACGACCGCAAAGCCGCGGCCGTGTTCGCCTGCACGGGCCGCTTCCACGGCTGCGTTAAGGGCGAGCAGATCGGTCTGGCGGGCGATTTCCTGGACCACCATGATCTTTTCGGCAATGGTCTGCATGGCGCTGACCGCATTGTCGACAGCTTCACCCGAGGCGATGGCATCGGCCGCGGACTGGCGGGCGATCTTTTCGGTCTGGGAGGCGTTGTCGGCCGACTGCTTGATGGTTGCGGCCATTTCTTCCATGGACGCGGAGGCTTCCTCGGTCGAAGAGGCCTGTTCGGTGGCGCCCTGGCTCAGCTGTTCGGCGGTTGCCGACATTTCCTGAGAACCGGCGGCAACGTTGCGGGTTGCGGAGGTCACCTCGGCAACCACTTCACGCAGCTTGGCGGTCATGGCGTTGAGCGCCTTGATCAGATCGCCCACTTCGTCATCGGACTTGTTGTCGGCACTGGCGTTGAGATTGCCGGCAGCCACTTCATCGGCCAGACGCACGGCGCTGGAGAGAGCCCGCGAGATCGAAACGACGATCCAGATGGCAGCCAGAAGCGCGATAAGAGCGGAACCGACAAGCAGCCCGATCAGCAGCATCATCGAATTCTCGTAGAGTGCCTGGGCCTCGGCATCGGCCTGAACCATGATGTCCTGATTGCGATCGATCATGGCCTGCAGGATGGCATCGGCCTCCCGGCGCAGAACGCTGGCGACTTCAAGCTCTTCCATGGCAAAAAAATCGCCATTCTCAACGCTGATGGCAACGGCGCTGTTCATGGCGGCTACCATATCCTCATAGGCGTCGCGGGCGGCGTTGAACAACGCCATGTCCGACATCGGCATCGTGCGCTGCATGTCCGGGATTCGTCCGGCATTGGCTTGCACGCCGGTCAAATAATCGGCATGCCATGTTTCCTGGAGCTCACGGTCCTGCGATGCGGCCAGAAGCACGTTGCGCTGCTGGCGGAACATGTCGGTACCGGTCAGGAACATTTCAGTGGCGGCCCGATAGGCGGGGAAAGCCGAAAGATCGCCAGCGTCAACCTTGCGCTGCAACGAGGTCCGTAGCGCCGCCATGGTCTCCTCGAACACGCCAAGCGTACCGCTGCCATCACTGCGGCTGACGGCGAGCGCGGCCGCATCGGAATTCTTGAGCGTCAACTCGGTCGCCCGGTTGACCGAGGCCCACAGCTCTTCGAGCTTTGTGCCGAATGCCGGCAGCTGCTCACGGATGAAGGGGTCTCTTGCATTGGCATCGAGGGTGGCAAGTCCATCGACCAGTTCATCGTAGTCGCTGCGGATCGAGGCGACATAATCGTCCTTTACCACGGGGTCGGTGGTCAGTATCTGGGCGCGGATGCGCGAGCCAAGGCTTTCAAGGCTGGTCTGCATTTCCGCCGAGGTGACCAGATTGGCCGACCGGACATTGACAATGGTTTCGAGCTCGGTGTTGAGCTGCCCCAAATTCTGCAGGGCAATGAACATGCTTCCTGCCGAAAGGGCGACGACGACGCCGAAGACCGCCGCCAGTTTTGTCTTGATAGTCAGTCTCACAATGCAGACCTTTCTTCTGATGCTGCAGCGGGCGAAGTTCTATCGCCCGGCGTTTCGAATATTTTTTCCATGTCGGGAATGATGATGAAGCCGCCATTGCGCTTGCCGATGCCCTTGACGAACTCGGGCTTCCAACGCATGCCGACCTTGGGTGCCTCTTCAATCGAGGCGGCTTCGATGTCGGTGACATCGTGGACTTTGTCGGCAAGGATGCCGGCAATGGTGGGTTCACCGCCGATATTGACTTCCATGACGACGATTCGGGTTTCCTCGTCGGGCTCGGGCCGTTCCATGCCGAACATGACACGCAGGTCGGCCAGCGGTACGACGCGTCCGCGCACATTGATCAGCCCACCGACAAAGGCGGGTGCGTTGGGCACTTCAGTGATCGGCACGAGGTCGAGAATTTCACGCACCTGACTTGCTTCGACGGCAAACAGCTCGTCATCGAGGCGGATGGTCAGGGCGTTCATTGAAATGGCTGGCGCGCTCATGCGGCTCTCCCGCTCAGGCTGTAGCTCTCGCCCTGGGGCTGGCCGGAAGCGACCAGATGGGCGGTGTCGAGGATCAATGCCACCATGCCGTCACCGAGAATGGTCGCACCCGAAAAGGATTTGATGGACGAGTGCAGCTTTGAGAGCTGTTTGATGACCGTCTGGTTGTTGCCGATGATCTGATCGACCACCAGCCCGACACGGCCCTCGCCCGAGGCGACGATGACGACTTTCTGGAACGGTTCGGGTGGAGCAGAGGTGCCGAACACCTCGCGCAACCGCAGATAGGGCACGAGAGAGCCTCGGATATCGAGGAAATTGCGCCCCTTTGCGTGTGCCTCGATGCCTTCGGGCAGTTCCACACATTCCTCGACGGCGGCCAGGGGAATTGTGTAGCGGCCATTGCCGACCCGCACGAGCATGCCGTCGATGATGGCAAGCGTTAAGGGCAGGCGCAGTGTCGCCGTTGTGCCCTGGCCGGGGACCGTCGTGAGATCGATGGTTCCGCGCAGCCCGTCGATCGTGCGCTTGACCACATCCATGCCCACGCCACGGCCCGAGAGCGACGTCACCTCCTTGGCCGTCGAAAAGCCCGGCGCAAAGATCAGGTGATAGAGTTCCTGCTCGGTGAGTTTGGTCTCTGGGGTTATCAGCCCGTTTTCCTCGGCCTTGGCGCGAATGCGCGCGGGATCGAGCCCGGCCCCGTCGTCGGACACCGAAATGGCGACTTCGGCACCCGAATAAACGGCCGAAAGCCGCACGGTGCCCTTGGCGGGCTTGCCCGACGCCGCACGGGCCTCGGCGCTTTCCAGACCGTGATCCATGGCGTTGCGGATCAGATGAACCAGCGGGTCGGCCAGCCGCTCGATCATTGTCTTGTCGAGTTCTGTGTCCTCGCCGGCGGTCACGAATTCGATGGGCTTGCCCAACTCACCCGAAAGGTCGTGCACAAGGCGCCGGAACCGACCGAACAGCGACCCGATGGGCACCATACGGATGCCCATGGAGGTGTCGCGCAGTCCCGAGGAGAGCCGTTCGAGTTCCTCGGCAATGGTTTTGAGCGCCGTGTCCGAACTTGTCGCAGCGATCTGGGTCAGCCGGGCCTGTGCGATGACCAGTTCGCCGACGCGATCCATGAGTTCATCGAGCCGTTCGGCGGGCACACGCAGCGAGGTGGCGGCACTGCGGTCGGGCTCGGTCTTTTCGGCGGGCTTCCCCCGTTTAGGGGCAGGGGTCGGTGCCGGGTTGGAGACGGCGGGCGTTTCGGCCACGACCGGGGCCGAAGCGGTATCCGGGGCGGCTGGTGTCTCAGGCTGCGCCGGAGCCTCCTCGAGCTCCGACAGGCTCAGTTCCATGCTGTCGCGCAGGAACATGAAGATGTCCTCGATTGCCGCGGCGGGATCGGCGACCTCGATATCGACCTGCCAGCCGATATGGGGCACTTCGGGATCGAGAATCTCGAGATCGGGGATGCGATCGGTCAGCGCGAGGACCCGATTGGGCCCGAGTTCGGCGAGTTCTTCGAGCAAGAGGATCGGATTGGTGCCAAAGGCAAGACAGTCTGAGGGAAGATAGAAGACCAGCCGCCACCATTTGGCCGCTTCGGCCGAGGGCGTACTGTCGGCAAGCGGCGCTTCGACCAGCTTGTCGCTTTCCTGCACGGGGGCGCCACCATCTACAATGAGGCGCAGCGCGGCGAGGATTTCGTCGCCACCGGCCACTTCGGCTTCGGGGTCTTCGATCAGGCGGTGGATATGATCCTTGGCGTCGAGCGCGACTTCGATGAGCGCCTTGTTGGCCGCGCTCTGTCCCTTGCGGACCCGGTCGAAGGCCGTCTCGAATTCATGCACGAATTCGGCGACATGCGTGAAGCCGAACATGGCTCCGGACCCCTTGATCGTGTGCAGAGCCCTGAACGCGAAATTGATGAGATCGGAATTTGCGGGATCCTGTTCGAGATCGAGCAGGCCGGCTTCGAGTTGTTCGAGAAGCTCGCGGGCTTCCTGGCGAAAGGTATCTGTGGGATCGGACATGTTCATGCGCCTACCACCTTCTTGATGATAGCCAGAAGCTGATCCTGTTTGAAAGGCTTGACGATCCACCCGGTAGCCCCGGCCTCCTTGGCCTGGCGCTTGAGCTCGTCATCGGACTCGGTGGTCAAAAGAATGATCGGTATCCCCTTGCTTGCGGGGGGGGTGCGATATTTGCGCACGAACTCGATGCCGTTGAGGACCGGCATGTTGAGATCGGTGAGCACCGCGTGAACCGGCTGGGCGATGGCCTTGTCGTAGCCTTCGGCACCGTCGGCGGCCTCAATGACCTCAAAGCCCGCCGCCGTCAGGGTCATGGACACCATCTGGCGGATGGATGCGGAATCGTCGATTGTCAGGATTGTCTTGCTCATGGTCAGTGCCCCGCCTGCTGTTTTGTGACCCCGGTCCAGAACCCGGCGTGCTCCTGGCCGGAACCGAGAAATCCGGCGGACACAAGTACGGCACTCAACGGTGCGCCGATGGGCGCGAGCATCTCGAGCGTCTTGCCCGTCTGCTCGGCTTTTGCCCGCGCGGCCAATAGCGTTTGAACTGTGGTGATGTCAGCCCCGGACAGCGTTTGGGTATCGAGGGCGATGTGGTCGTGTTCGGAAAGGGCCCGGGCCAGGCTGGTCGCGACGTTCTGTGCGGATTTGATGCCTGCATCGGCGCCCAGAACGAGCGTATAGCAGTCTTTATCGGGCATGGGCGGTACCCGATAGGCGTAGGGGTCTGGATGACATTCTGTCTCTCCTGCCGTTGCGATGGCCGGGAGCAGAAGGCGCAAACCATTCTTGCCGACAGCCGCACCGCTCCAACGCAGCACCACCATCAACCGTGTATTCCCCCGGAATATGGAAATACACTTGCATTCAATTATTAAACAACAGTTACAATTTTACAGTTCATCTGAGTACTTCGTTTGACAATTCAAACATAAAAATTAAATTAAACGAGAGTATTACTTTACTTCTCTGGAGTCTTCGCGGAATCTATCCACACAATCTCAGAGTCGTTCGGATTTCGATTCCGAATCGACTCGGGAGCAACACATGCGAAATACTTTATCGTGCTCTTGATTCTCGCGCCGGACATAGACCTGGCAGCCGGCTCAATGCTTTGTGGACAGAACCGCATTGCCTGCAGGTCTAAAGCAACCGCCAGGCGACTGACGCGCCGGCATGCCCAACTGCCATGATCCGCGCGGACGCGGATCATCCCGGCCTGAAAAAAATTTTGGATTGGAAACATCAACGGGCTGGCGGCGGCCGGCGCGTTAGGGAGCGGGCCTAAAAGCCTGCGGCCTCGGGCAACTCGGTGCCGCCGATGAGCGCATTGATCTCGGACCATTTGGCGCGGAAGGCGGCAACGCAACCGGGATCGAAATGGCTGCCGCTGCAGCGGATAATTTCGGCATAGGCGGCTTCGACCGTCCAGGCAGCCTTATAGGGGCGTTCGGAACACAGGGCATCAAAGACATCGGCGATGGCAACGATGCGGGCCTCGACAGGAATATCGGTGCCAGAGAGCTTGTCGGGATAACCGGTGCCGTCCCAGCGCTCGTGATGGCTCTGGGCAATCAACTCGGCAGTCTTGATCAGATCGGAGCTGCCGCGCTCGAGAATGCGCGCGCCAATTGTCACGTGCTCCTGCATCGTGGCGAATTCGGCAGGCGTCAGCTTGCCGGGTTTGCTCAGAATGGCATCGGCGATGCCGATCTTGCCGATGTCGTGCAGGGGTGCGGCCAGGTAGATCATGCGGCATCTGTGCTCGGGCAGCCCAATGCCCTCAGCGATGAGTTCGCTGATCTGGGCGACCCGGGAGACGTGACCGCCCGTATCGCCGTCGCGATATTCGATGGCGCGGGCCAGCCGATAGATGATTTCTTCCTCGCGGGCCAGAAGATGGGCAGTGGCGCGCTCGACTTCACGGGCCAGCCATTGGGCCCGGTCGGCAAGTTGGACCTGTGCCTTGCGCAGGGCCAGAAGATTGGCAACGCGGGCCTGCAATTCGGTGGGATCGAACGGCTTTTGCAGAAAATCGGACGCGCCGGCCTTGATCGCCTCGATGCGGACCGTCCTGTCGGCATCGGACGTCACCATGACGATGGGAACCAGACTGTAAGCAGGCCGGGCGCGCAAGGCCGCGGTGAACTCGACGCCGTCCATCTCGGGCATTATGTGATCGACGATCACCAGATCGTACTGGCGTTCGCGGCAGAGCTGGACCGCCTCACGCGGATTGAGACACAGCTCGATCTCGCCGGGCACCACTTCGCCGATTATCGCTCCGATAAGCGCAAGGCTCGATCGGCTATCGTCAACAATAAGCAAACGCATGCACTGCCCCCACAGCCACTGACGCAGCGACTATGAGGGGGCAACTCTTAGGACAAGCTTAATTGGCAGATCGATTGGTGCGGCAGATCTCTATTGCCAGTATCTCGCCAGCGTCGTTGGGGTGTGCATGGTGCCGTAAAGATAGTGCCAGAACCGTTTGCGCTCGGAGGCGGGCACCTCCTTCCAGACCTTTTCCACGGCCATATCCCCGCACCAATAGGCATAAACGAAGGGTGCCCTGAGATCGTGATGGAGGAAGGCCAGCCGCCCGCTGACCGTTTCGGGGGCCTGATAGCCCTGGGCAGCGATGGTCGGCACGATTTCTTCGATCGATTTTTTCTCCTCGTGCATCATCCATGCCGCATTGCAGCGCAAGGCGCTGCGGAGGCGCTGCAGCGCGACAGCGATCTGGTCGCCGGGGGTATCGAGCCAGTCGAGAAAGGCCATGCCGTTGTCGGCAATACCTTCAAACAATGCGCTCGAGGCCGAACTGGTGACCACCTGCGCGCCGTCGAGCGGCATGGAACCGTCCGCGACATAGCGCTCGCGCAGCCCCAGATGCACAAGATGCCCCGGGAACGCCTCATGGGTCGCCAGATGCTTGAGGGCATAGACCGTATACGGGAAATCGAGGTTGAGCAGAACCTGACGCCCCGGGTAGTCGCAATAGGCGGCAAAGGGCTTTTGGGTGACGCCCACCGGCTCGATCCACTCGTGGGAAAAATCATACATCGCCGCGGCGCGCTGGCGCGACTGCCTGAGAAAATCCTCAAGCACGACGATGACCGTGTCGCGCGGCACTATGGTTTCGGTCTCCCAGCGGGCGATGTCGGCCGCCAGATCGCCGTCGCGATAGCCCAACTCGTCGAGCCCGTTGCGGATCGTTGCGCGGTAGGCATCGAGGATATCGTCACCAACCAGCGTGATGTCGACCCGGATCTGTCGCCTGAGCCGCTCGGCAAAACCGACAGGCTTGCCCTCGAACGTGTCCATGAGGACGTCAAGGGAATCGATCATCTCGGCGAGATAGTCACGGCGCAACTGGGTGTCGACGGCGCTATCGAGCGTTTCCGAGAGCTTTGCCAGAGCGTCGCGCGCCTCGGCGTAGTCGCCAAAACTGCGCGGCTCAACGGGGGCAACGGCGACCGGGATCAGGCCCTCGGCGTCGAGAAAGCCTTCCCCCTGCTGCTGGTCCCTATAGAGCCGGTCGATCCCGGCGGTGATTTCAGCCAGGTCTTGTCCCGGTTTCATCTTCAACTCCTCATTCCCTGTCTCGCTCTTTCGAACCGCAAAACAGGTTCTCACTTTTGCTGAAAGCGCTCTAAATATGGCCGGCCACAGGCTTGGGCCGATAGGGCGCTTCCATGAGCGCCACGTCCTCGTCGGACAATTGAACTTCGAGCGCGGCGAGGGCATCGTCAAACTGGTGCAGCTTGGAAATGCCCACGATGGGCGCCGTAATGCCGGGACGCGAGGCGACCCAGGCATAGGCGATCTGGGCCATCGGACGTCCATGGCGCTCGGCGACGGTGCGCACCGCGGCAATCACCGCTTCATCCTGTTCGAGCGTTGCATCATAGAGCGCGTTGGCGGTCTTGTCGGTCTGGGAGCGGGTCGTTGCCTCCCCGCCGCGTCCGGCCAGGCGACCACGGGCCAAGGGGCTCCAGGGGATCACGCCGATCCCTTCGGAGCGGCAAAGCGGCAGCATTTCGCGCTCTTCCTCGCGATACATCAGATTGTAGTGGTTCTGCATGGACACGAACGGCGCCCAGCCATTGGCGCGCTGGATGCCAATGGCCTTCATGAACTGCCAGGCATGCATCGAGGACGCGCCGAGATAGCGCACCTTGCCGGCGCGCACGACGTCGTTGAGTGCATCGAGGGTCTCCTCGAGCGGGGTATCATAGTCGAAGCGATGGAGCTGGTAGAGGTCGATGTAATCGGTGCCCAGGCGCTTGAGACTGGCATCGACCGCCTCGAACACATGCTTGCGCGACAGGCCGCGGTCGTTGGGGTCATTGCTCATGGCGTTATAGAGCTTGGTGCCCAGCACCAATTTGTGGCGCGGCACCGATTTGAGCGCCTCGGCCACCACGGTCTCGCTCTCGCCCAGCGAATAGACATCGGCCAGATCGAAGAAATTGATGCCCAGATCGAGAGCCTTGTCGATGATGGGGCGCGAGGCCTCGGCGCCGAGCACCCAGGGCGCCCAGTTCGACGAGCCGAACGTCATGCAGCCCAGAACGAGGCGCGACACTTTCAGGCCGGTTTTTCCGAGGTTGATATAATCCACTAGTACACCCTTTCATCGCGATAAATCAGAAAGCTGCGGCAGCATGGGGCCCTGTGTGTCAGTGGGATGACCACCATCGGCCCCATCTTTGCCTAGCGCTTCCGGCATAAATGCACAAATAAATGGCGTATGCAATTTGTGTACAAAAATTTCTCACACCCTCTTGCGCTGAAAAAATTACCGTGCAACCGTTGAGGGTGTACTGAATGGATAGCACACCTAAATGTTCACGCTAGACGCGTCCAGCATCGACAAGTCGCTCCCCGTTCCGGTGGGAACGCAATTGCATGGCCTGCTGGCCTACATGCTCAGCTTCGGCGACATTCCCGATGGTGCAAAGCTGCCTTCGGTGCGCACGCTCGCTGCCGATATCGGCATCGCGCCGATGACCGTTGCCCAGGTTTACAAGCAGCTCCGCGATGAAGGCCTTGTGGAAATGCGCCATGGGCTGGGCGCCTTTGCCATTCAGGACCCAAAGATAGGGCTGTCCGGCTCCAACCCGCTCGATGCCTTGCGCTCCGATATCGGCGCGCTGATCGAGAAGGCCGACAATCTGGGCATTTCAACGTTGTCGCTGATCTCGATGATCAACGCGCAGTCACAGTTTCCCCGAGGCGGCGACGGGCTGAGCATCGTCTTTGTATGCATATTCGAGGGCCCGGGCCGCGATTATGTCGAACAGATCCGCCCCGCCCTTGCCCCCGAAGACAAGGTGCGCCTGATAACGCTCGACAGTCTTTCGGGCTCTGACACGTTGCGCGAAGCGTGCCGCAAGGCCGATCTGGTGCTGACCTTCGTCAATCGCGAGGCCGAGGTGCGCTCCCATGTCGACAGCGACAACATCCTGGGGCTGCGGTTCATTCCATCCGAGCAGACGCGGCAGAACCTGGCGCGGCTCGACCCGCGCACCAAGGTCGCCGCGATTACCCACTTCAAGGAATACATCGCCATCATGCGCCCAAGCGTGCGCGAGTTCGCACCCCATGTCTCCGACATCAAGGTGACCTGGTCCTCTGCGTCCGACCTTGAAGAAACGCTGGCCCAGTGCACCGCCGTGATCTTTGCCTCTGGCGCCGATCACGTCGCAGAGCACGTGCCCGATGGCATCCCCTGTTTCGAATACCGGCACGCGCCCGATCCGGGTGCCGTCGAGAATGTCCTTGCGCCGCATCTCGCCGACTTAAGACGGCAGAAGGCGCGAGGACTAAGCGCAAGTCATCCATCCCAGAAGGTGGCAGCAAGACCCATGGGAAACTGAGTTCCATCCATCACGGCTGATTTAACAAAGGGAACAATCATGAAGGCATTTCTCCTTTCCACCACAGCGGCTATCGCCGTCACACTGGCTCCGGCCACCGCGCTTGTCGCGCAGGAAACCGACACCATCGTCATCGGCACCGATGTGGATGCCGGCACGCTCGACCCGCGGCTGACGCGCGACACGACAGCGTCGCGCACGGCAAACCTGATCTATTCTGGTCTTGTGGAAATCGCGCCAAATCTCGAGGCCGTGCCCGAGCTTGCAGAGAGCTGGGAAAGCCCCGATCCACAAACCATCGTCTTCACGCTGCGGCCCGACCTTACCTTTTCGGATGGCAGCCCGCTGACCGCCGAGGATGTGGTTTTCACCTACGAAACCATCCTCGACCCCGATTTCAATGCGCCACAGCGCGCGCTTTATACCCCGATCGACTCGATCGAGGCCGTCGATGAGCGCACCGTTCAATTCAACCTTTCGGCTCCCTATGCGCCGCTCCTGTCCTATCTGGACATGGGCATCGTCTCCAAGGCCGCCGTCGAAGGTGGCACCGATATCGGGCTCGAACCCATCGGCGCCGGTCCGATGAAGCTTGCGACCTGGAACAGCGGCAGCAGCATCGAGCTTGAAGCCAACGAAAACTATTGGGGCTCGGCTCCGGAAATCGAGAACGTCACGCTCCAGATCATCGGCGACAATTTGGCCCGCGCCCAGGCGTTCGAGGCCGGCGATCTCGACGTCGTCCAGTCCCCGCTTTCGCCGCAGGATATTGAGCGGCTGGCCGGTGACGACCGGTTCGGCAATGCCATCATGGCGGGCCTTGGCGTCACCTATCTCAACTTCAACGTCTCCGATCCGCTGCTGTCGGATCCGGAAATGCGGCAGGCTTTCGCCATGCTGGTTGATCAGGATACCATCGTGAACCAGATCTACCAGGGCGTTGACGAAGTCGCGCACTCGGTGCTGCTGCCGACCTCCTGGGCCTATGACGAGGCGATCTCCCAGCCGGTCTTCGATACGGCGGCAGCGGTTGAAAAGTTCGCCGAACTGGGCTGGACCGATACCAATGGCGACGGCATCCTCGACAAGGACGGTGAGCCGCTCCATGTGGTGCTCTCAACCCACAGCGAAGATCCCAACCGGGTGCAGTCGGTCGAATATCTGCAGGCGGTTTTCCAGTCTGCAGGCGTGGATGCGGAAATCCAGATCAGTGACTGGCCGTCGTTCTCGACCAATTACGTGCAGCAGGGCCAGCACCAGATCGCCCTGCTCGGCTGGTTGAACCTGGTCGATCCCGACCGGCTGCTCTACGCCCAGCTGACCACTGGTGGTTCGACAAACTGGGGCGGCTATTCCAACGACGAAGTCGATGCTCTGCTCGAAGAGGGCCGTTCCAGCCTCGATCAGGCTGAACGCGCCGCCGCCTATCAGGGTGCCGCCGAAATCCTTGCCGAAGAGCTGCCCTATTACATCATCTCGGCCCAGGGCTATCAGCTGTTCTACGCCAACGACCTTCCGGTCGAAGTCGAAGCCAATCCGCGCGGTACGCTGCGCGGCCTGATCGGGCTCTCCGACTGATTGTATCGGACCGGCGCGGGCCCCCGCGCCGGTCATCCCTCCCGACTACGGAGCCCGGAATGACTTTCCATCAGGTGCTCGGCGCCGATTTCTACGCCAAGGTTCACGCCGATATCCGCAAGCGCATGGCGGCTGCCGATATCGATCTGCTGCTGCTCGATTCCAATGACGACGTCATCTATACGACCGGGTTTTCCCACTACACGACCGAGCGCCCGGTGGTCTTTGCGATCACCCAGGACGGCGCCTGGCTTTTGATCCCCGAGTTGGAGCGCGCCCATGCGGCGCATCAGGACATCGCCGCAGAGCCGATCGTCTATTTCGAATTTCCCGGCATCGACAAACCCTTTGACGTCCTGGGCCGCGCCTTTCCCGACATGAAGGGCACCGTCGCCTACAGCCACGCGATTTCGCTGGCCCGGGTGAGCCAGATCGAAGCGGCTTTTCCCAATGCAAGGACGTGCAAGCCGACAAATCTGGTCGGGCAGATGCGGCTCATCAAATATCCCGAGGAAATCATTTTGCACCGTGAAGCGGCGCGGATTTCCGACGCGATGGTCACCGCCGGCGTCAGTCTGATTGCCGATGCCATGGCGTCGGGGGATACGCTGCCGAGCGAGATCGAAATCGAATCCTTTGTTTCGCGCCACGCCATGAGGATCATGCATGAGGAACATGCAGATCTCATGCTCGTGCAGGGACTGGCCAGCGGACTTGTCTATTCGGGCGCCCGCTCGGCCTTTCCGCACGGCATGCCGACAGGCAATCCGGTCAAGCGCGGCGAGAGCATCATTTTATCGCTCGGTTGCCGGGTGGGCGGTCGGGCCGCCGAAAGCGAGCGGACGCTGTTCATCGGCGAGCCGACCAAAGAGCAGGAAGGTCACTATGCAGTGGCCTTCGAAGCCCAGCGCATGGCTACGGCAGCGCTGATTGCCGGGCACACCTGCGCGTCCGCCGACAATCTGGCGCTCGCCTATATCCGCGACAGCGGCATGAGCGAATATCTCGTGCACAGGGTCGGACACGGCATGGGCGTGATGTTCCACGAGCCACCCTGGGTAGAAGCCGGTGACGACACCATTCTCGAGCCCGGCATGGTGACCTCGAGTGAGCCGGCGATCTTCGTGCCCGGCTTTGCCGGCTACCGCATCGCCGACACCGTACTGATCGCCGCTGGCGGCCCCGACAGCATGACAAAATATCCCCGCGCCATCGACCAAGTGGTGATCGGCTAGACCTTTTGAGACAATGATCCTTTCCTCACACACACATTTCAGGTGGACGCCATGCTAGCCTATGTTGCCCGCCGCCTCCTTCTGATGGTTCCCATGGCAATTGGCATGGTGGTCATCACTTTCGGACTTCTGCTGCTCATTCCCGGCGATCCCGCAGCGGTGCTGCTTGGGCAGGAAGCTTCGGCCGAGGCTATCGAGAATCTGCGCAACAGCTTGGGGCTCAATGATCCCTGGTACATAAGGCTCTGGGACTATTTCGCCGGGCTGTTGCAGGGCGATATGGGAACCTCGATCTTCCAGAACCGCCCAGTGGCCTCGATCATTGCAACCCGTTTGGGCGCAACGCTCGAACTGGCCATCGTTTCGCTGCTTCTTGCCACAGTGATCGGGCTGACGCTCGGGGTGATCGCGGCGATCCGGCAGGGCTCCTGGGTCGATACGGCCACCATGCTGTTTGCCCAGCTGGGCGTGTCCATGCCGGTCTACTGGTTGGGGCTGCTTCTCATGCTGGCCTTCGCGGTCATGCTCGGCTGGCTGCCGGCGGTCGGGCGCGGCGTACCGTTGCCCGAAGCGATCGGGGCGATGTTTACCGGCAATTTCCGGCCCATCTGGGATTCGCTCTCCCATCTTGCCCTGCCCGCCATCGCCCTGGCGGCCAATTCGGCAGCGGTCATCTCGCGTCTGGTGCGCGCCGCAATGCTCGAAGTGCTGCGTGAGGATTTCGTGCGTACCGCTTATGCCAAAGGGCTGCGCCGCCCGCGCGTCGTTATCCGGCACGCGCTGCGCAACGCGCTTTTGCCGGTGCTTTCGATCATCGGGTTGCGCTTTGGTGCCCTTCTGGGCGGCGCGGTGCTGACCGAATCCATCTTTGCCTGGCCGGGCCTTGGCCAGCTCACCATCTCGGCGATCTCCCAGCGCGACCTGCCGCTGATCCAGGGCATCGTTCTGACCTTCGCGATCATCTTTGCGCTGGTCAATCTCATCGTCGATCTTCTCTACGCCGCGGTCGATCCGCGCATCAGGCTCGGATAGGACCCATGCGCATCCCAAAGGCTTTGAAAAACACGTCCCTTGTCGTCGGCGCGCTGATTTCGCTCGCCATCATCTTCTGCGCCGTCTTTGCGCCCTTCGTCGCTACGCACGGGGTGGAACAGATGGACATGATCAACCGCTTTGCCTGGCCGACACCGGGCCACGTATTGGGCACAGACAATTTCGGGCGCGATCTGTGGTCGCGTCTGGTCTATGGCGCCCGCGTCTCGCTCTCGATCGCCATCATCTCGGTGGCCTGCGCTGCCGTGGTCGGCACGATCGTCGGCCTGGTCTCGGGCTATTTCGGCGGCTGGGTCGACCAGCTCCTGATGCGGATCACCGATATCTTTCTGGGCTTTCCACCGCTGGTTCTGGCGCTGGCCATCGTTGCAGTGATGGGGCCCGGCATCACCAACATCTCGTTTGCCATCATCATCGTCACCTGGACCGAATACGCCCGCGTGGTGCGCGCCACAACGCTCGTGCTGCGCGAACAAAATTACGTGCAGGCGGCGCGGGCGCTCGGCGCCAGCCCGATCCGCATCCTGTTCCGCGAGGTGCTGCCCAATGCATTCGGCCCGATCATCGTTCTGGCCTCGCTGGGGCTGGGTACGGCGATTATCTCGGAATCGGCCCTGAGCTTTCTGGGGTTCGGCTTGCCGCCCCCGACCCCGACCTGGGGCTGGACGCTTGCCTATGGCACGCGGTTCATCCGTGACGAGCCGTGGCTTTCGATCATTTCGGGCGCGACGATCATGATCACCGTGCTCGGCTTCAATCTCCTGGGCGACGGCCTCAGGGACATCCTCGACCCCCGTCAGCTTTCGCGCAGCGGCGGCAAGTCCAAATAGACGCGATAAAAGGACACCACAAGAATGGTCAAATCCATCAACCCCATTCGCCACAAGTTCACAACGCTCGCCGACGGCTCGGACGCCGTGTTGCTGATGCATGAACTTGTGGGCGAAACGGACGGGCCGACGGTGGGCATTTCCGCCTCGATCCACGGCAATGAGAATACCGGCACCCAGGCGATCCTCGAACTGTTCCGCATTTTGAAGGATACCCCGCTCTCGGGCCGTATCGTTTTGCTGCCGGTGGCCAATCCTTCGGCCTTTGCGGTCAACCAGCGCTTTGCGACCCATGACAAGGTCGATCTCAACCGCCAGTTTCCGGGTTCGGCCAATGGCACTTACAGCCAGCAGCTCGCCCTGGCGCTCTCCAATGAATTCCTGCGCAAAATCGACATCCATATCGATCTGCATTCGGGCACCGATCGCCCGACGGTGGATTACGTCTATATCTGGAACGATGAAGGGCTTTCGCGCGCCTTCGGTTCGACCGTGCTCTATCGCCCGGTTCCCGATAAGCAGGGGACCGTGTTTGCCGGCACCTCCAAGGCCGTGACCATCGAGGAGCGCGACATCCCCAGCGTGGTGGTGGAACTGGGCGGCGGCATCGTCGACCAGACCCCCTATATCGAGCGCACGGTCAATGGCATGCTCAACATGTTGCGGCTGCGCGGCATGATCCCGGGCGACGTGGCGCCCAATCCAAAGCAGGTCGTCTGCAACGAGCTGGCTGGTGTCCGGCCCACCCAGGGCGGCTTTCTCGAACCGCTATGCCCCGCCAACGGCGAGATCATCAAGGGCGGACAACTGCTGGGGCGGGTTGTGAGCCCTTATACGTTCGAAACGCTCGAAGACATTCAGACGCCGTTCGAAAACGGCATCATGATCATGCAGCACCTGACCCGCAACGTCGTTGAAAGCGGCGATTACGGGTTCATCGTGGGCAATCTGGACGGCGCGACCAGCTAACCCGGTTGCGCAAAAGCCCGCCCGGCCGGTTGCCAAGCTGAGGCCGGGCGGCATTATTCAAAAGAGGATGATTGCGATGAGCGCACTCGCCGATACACCCGATCAGACGCCGGCCATCGCGGTCAGCGATCTCGATATCGAAATCCGCGGCGATCACGGATCGTTTCCGGTCGTCCAGGACATGAGCCTGTCGGTTGCGCCGGGAGAGACGCTGTGCATCGTCGGTGAAAGCGGATGCGGGAAATCGATGACCGCGCTGGCGCTGATGCGCCTTCTGCCCGAAGCGGCGCGGGTTGCGGGCGGATCGATCACCATTGCCGGCGAGGATTTTCTGGCCTTCGACCAGCACAAGGTCGAGGATTTCCGCGGCGAAGAGATCGCCATGATCTTCCAGGAACCGCTGACCGCGCTCAATCCGGTTTTGACCATAGGCGAACAGATTGCCGAATCCGTTCGCCAGCACCGCAAGGTTTCTCACCGCCAGGCATTCAAGCGGGCCGTCGAGGCGTTGCAGACCGTCCAGATGCCCGACCCCGAACGCAGGGCGCGGCAATATCCGCACGAGCTTTCAGGCGGCATGCGGCAACGGGCGATGATTGCGCTGGCGCTGGCGTGCGAGCCGAAAATCATCATCGCGGATGAACCGACCACGGCGCTCGACGTCACCATTCAGGCCCAGATCCTTGGGCTGATTTCCGAGCTGCAGCACCGGCTGGGCACTGCGCAGATCCTGATCACCCACGATCTCGGCGTTGTGGCGGAAGTGGCCGACCGGGTGATCGTGATGTATGCGGGGCGCAGGGTAGAGGAAGCCAGTGTCTATGACCTGTTCGACAACCCGATCCATCCCTACACCAAGGGTTTGATGGGCGCGGTTCCGCGCTCGGGCATGGCTGAAGGCGGCCGGCTGACCGATATCCCCGGCACCGTACCCCCGCTCTGGGATTTACCCAAGGGCTGCGCCTTTGCGCCGCGCTGTCCGGGTGCCTCCAAACGATGCCTTGAAGAGCGCCCGCCCCTTGTCGAAAAATCCCCCGGCCACATGGCCGCCTGCTGGGAGCATGACG